>DATDBV010000212.1:0-16657 GCA_036524715.1 Nakamurella sp.
CTGACACCCTCGTCGAGTTTCTCGAATTGCCGCGAGTATAGTGCGAGTCGACGCACAACACCGGCCGCGCTGCGCGCATGAATGGTTGAGAAACTACCGTCATTTCCCTGGCTCATGGCGCTGAGCATTTCGACCACTTCAGGCCCAATTACCTCGCCGACGATTACCCGGTCCGGGTTGTGGCGCCGTGACTGGTGCACCAGTTCCTGGATTGAGACACCGCCCTGACCGTCGGAGTCGGGCAGCACCTCCTCCCATTCGGTCACGTCGTGGTGCCGCCCCTGACGGCGAAGGCCCAGCTCCAGGCTCCGCTCGATGGTGACGATCCGCTCCATCGGGCCGACGCAGTTGATCATCGCGCGTAACCCGGTCGTTTTTCCGCTGTTCGTCTCGCCACCGGCGACGTCATTCATCTTGGCGATCACCGTCGCCTGCAGAAATGAGGCCAAATCGTCGTCGATCGAGCCCAGTTCGATCATCGTGTGCAAGAACATTTGCGGGAATCGGTTGCGGCGGATACTGACGGTCGGTGATTCGGACGCGCTCATCAGCGCCGACAGCCGCGATCCGTCGCGCAGACGCAGATCCAGACGCGGATGTGCTCGGGTGAACGGGCGCGGATTGACTCCCTGCGTTGAGGCCAGGTTCTGCACCAAATCGATCAACTCGGCATCAGAACGAGCGACCGGCAGGCCACGTTCCTTCAAACCGTCCGCGTAGGTGATCCACACCTGGTCATGCGCGTTGATGTCGATATTCTCGATCTCGTTGTTCGCCAACAGATCGGAGATCTCACCCGAACTGAGAATCGCATTCGACAGCGTCCTGATCAGCGCTTCGTCGGATTCCGCGGGCGGCAACGCCTCCCCCGCCGCCGCGCGGCCGGCCCGGTACTGCTGCACAACCGCCGTAATCTCGCTCAGCGTCTGTTGGTCCGCCGTCTCCTTGTCCAGCGGAGCCAGGCCGCGAGCCTCCCGATCCTGACGGCGGTTCGTCATCGCGGTGGCCACCGTCAGCTGCAGCAGCTCCAACGTCCCCGGGTCGACGCCGTGATCGGCCGGCCTGGTCATGACGAGACCTCTCTACTCACGGTCACCGGTCCTTCGTTCACAGCTGTGTCTCCCGCGCTTCCGCCAACGGGTCGCTGGCGGCGACGGCCGCGGAACAGAGGCCGACGCTCGCCGGCAGGGTTTGGTGGCACCGAGTCCGCGGCGTCATCGCTCGAGGAACCCGTGACCGCTGCGGCGGCAACCTCCGGCCAGCGGGTCATGATCGACTCGGCCAACGTCCGGGTTGACCTGATCAGCTCGCCGCCGGCCAGGCGCCGGGTGACGACGCCGGCCCACAACGCAGATGCCGACCGCGGATCCCACGCCACCGCACCGGCGACCGGCACCGGTGAGCCCACCGAGTCCAGCACCTTCTGGGTCTCGGCGATCGCCTCGCCTACCTGGCGGCTCGGAGCGACGACGACCACGCCCACCCGGGTGCGGCCGTCGTCGGTCGGAGCGGGTAGCACCGACTGTTCGTCCACACGGTCCCGCAGCCGAGCCAGGCCCTCCACGTCGTACCGGGTGACCAGTAGCGCCACCGTTGCTGCCTGCGTCACCGGAACACTCGGAAGACCAGCGTCCAGCCGCCCGAGGTCGGCGATCGCCGTCCCGGGCCATGCCGCGAGGCTGGAGGCCACCACCGGCCATGTGCTGCGGACCGCGCGGAATCGCCGCGCCGACGGCGGTCCGGCAACGACCGGTACCTGTAGAGACGTCAGCTGTGCGTGGGCCATCGGGTCCGCGGTGGCCATCCGGGCCGCCGTCGACAGCGACGCCAAGGACGGTGTCGAAGTGAGGAAGTCGCCCGACTCCGACCGGACCCGCAGCGCTAGATCGCCGCCGGCCACGTCGGCCTCGACCACCGCCCGCGGCCCGGGCCAGACCATGCCCAGCGCCACGGCCAGCGTCGTTCCGCCTGGCGCGCCCTTGTCCGAGCAGACGGCCACGATCATGGCGAGGGAACCTTGATCAGGGCAGCGTTTCCGGTGCTGCTGGCCTCCGCGATCGCCAGGCCCTGCTCCGGGGTGACCACCAACGTCACCAAGCTGCCACCGGTCTGCGTGGGATCCACCCGCACCGAATACACCGTGGCCGCGTCGGCGAGCACCGTAGCTGCTGCCGGTGCGTTCGTAGGCTGCGCTGCACCCGCCGCGTTTCCCCCCAGCCGTACGGCAGCGACCTTGTCGCCGGCGTGCACCCCATCGGCGGGCAGTTGACCGGCCTTCAGGGCCACACCAACCTGAACCCACCCGGCCGGAATGGTGTCGGCGCCAGTCAGCATCCCCCGTTGCAGGAGCGTGCCCGGGATCAACCCGACGGCCGCCCGCTGCCCCACGGCCGACGACAGATTCGTGCCGGCGATCGCCGTCACCGACCCGGCCACGTCGACCGTCGAGAGATCGGCTCTCTCGATCACCTGACCCACCGGGACCTCTCGGGCCATCACCACCACGGGGGTCTTCTCACCCGCCGTCGTGTACAGCCAGCCGAAGACCGCGCCCATTCCGAGCACGACAATCAACCCGACAGCTGCCAACCCCGGTCGCCGCTGTCGAGTCGGCAACGGCGAGCGTGGGCTCAGCACCTCACGGGCCGTTCCCGCCGCCGTGGCCGGGACCGAGGGCCCAGCGGCCGCCGTCGCCGAACCGTTCACCGAGGTCGTCATGATCCACCCACCACCACTTGAATCTGCTCAACACGGAACGGGGCGGACGTCGTTGACCCGGCGAGATCCGGCAGGGTTCCGCCGGCTCCGGTGTTGCTGGTCCAGGTCACCGCGTACCGGATCGATGTCGTTGCCTGCACACCGTCCGACACCCGCCGGTACTGATAGCCGCAGCCACCCACGGTGGTCGGCTGCGGGTCCGAGTTGTCCCCGGGATCCACCCACGCCTGGCCCGGGCCGTCGCAGCTGACAAAGGCGTCGCCGTTGCCGGGATCGAACGTGGTCACCGTCGGGGTCGCGGTGACCGTGGCGGTCACTCCGCGCAGCTCCACGGTGCGGGTCAGCGGCACCCAGCCGGCTCGGTCCACCCAGAACCACGTCCAGAGATTGACCACGGTCCACGCCCCACCCGGCATGTCCTCCGTGGGTGAACGATGCGCCGTCGGCGACGGCGGAACCAGCTCGGCGTAAGCCTCCTGGGCCAACACCGCCGGGTCCGGCGGCGGCAATGGCGCCGCTGCCGCCGCGATACCCAATGCCTCGTTCGGCACGAACACGTAGAGCTGTTGGCCGTTGCACGGATCCACCATCAATTGGCCGGTCGCCGGGTCGTTACCCTGCCACTCCGGAGCACCAGCCGGCAGATCCGCTGCCCGCCAACTACATTCAGTGAAAACCGGGGCCATACTACTGGTGCCGCCCGACCCCTCATTGGCCGAGCCGTCGCTGTCACCGCCTGCCGAACTCGCGTCCTGGACCCCGGCCGCAGCAGCCGCCGCCTTGATCACCTGCTGTTCCTGACCGGACTCCAACGTCCCGCCGGACGAGCCAGCCCCGTCGATCCGTACCCAAGCCGAGCCGGTGGATCCCTTCTTGTAGATGTTGCCGTCGGCCTGCACTGCGACCGGTGGTGCGGCGCCTGTGTCGTCGTCCTGAGGGCCGGCGGCCACCGGGCCGACCCCGGTCATACAGATCGCGCAGGCGACGACCAGCACGAAGCCACCTCGCCGGCAGCGAGTCAACAAGGGGTGTCCTTGACGATGTAGGCGGCCGAAACCCGCCAGATGCCGTCGGGTCCGCGAACGAGAGTGCCCATCGTGTTCTGACGAGGGACCCCGACGGTGATCTTGTTGCCGGTGGCGGTCTCGTATGCGCCCGCCTGGCTGCCGTCATTGCAGTCCTGAAGAACCGCGGTGTCTGATCCGTCGACGGGCTTGGTCCACGTGAACCGATGTCCAACTGTCCCGTAGGTGTCGTTGCCTTCGTCGCGAATGCTCCGAGCATCGTCCTTGGCGGCGTTGATCATTGACTCGACTGCAACCGGCGTGAGGAGTGCGTCCCACTGGTCTTCCGGAGTATGCGGCAGAGCCGCGTAGACCTCCCAGTACTTGGTCCATTGCGCTTCGGCCGCTGCTCGATCGTCGGCCTCGGCCGCCGAGACCGTGCCGGAGGTCCCCGACGATGAGCTGAACAGTGGTTCCGACGAGGTTGCCGAGCTGGCGGCGGCCGTGCTGCTGCTCGGCAGTGAGCTCGTCACCGCCGCCGAAGAGATCGCTGCGGATGACTGGAGATCCGGCGAGCCCCCACCGCTACACGCCGCGACGAGCCAGCCACCCAGCGCAAGCGCCGCTCCCTGCACTACGCGACGTCGCACAAAAACTCCTCAAGGGATTGATGCTCTGGGAGGCCCCCTGCCCAGGCGATGTGTCACACCATCGGGACCCGGGTAGCGCGTTGTCAACTCGCCGACCCACGTTTTATGACCTGTGAATACCCCAGATCAACACGTCGGTGAGGGGTGTACTCACGCTCAGTGGCGAGACCCGATCGAGTTCAGTCGCCTCGCGTCACCGTGCCGGGGGACGGCACGGGGTAGTCACATGTCACTTTTCTTCGGCGCGTCGGACGCGATGACGTCGGCATCGGCCGAAGGGTGGTTTTAGATGAGAGCCATGCCACCACGCTCGGGCCGGGTGCAGCGAACCGGCGGGACCAACAGCACCTATCGCAACCGACCCCCGATGCTGCGAGGCGAGGTCAGCCCGGCGACCAAGGCGAAAGCAGAGAGGGCCGCAGCGGCGGCCGGCATCAGCATTGCTCTGCTGCTGGAACTGATGGTCGACTCTGCCCAGGTGGACGCCGAAGGCCGGATCATCGGACTGCCGGACACCCAGTCCCTGATCGCTCAGCGGCGGGTAAAACCTGGGCGCCAACCGATGGAGACTCAGGAGGAGTTGCCGCTGAAGACCGCGTAATAGGGTCGCCGGGCTGAGGCGTCCCAGAAGCACAACTTCAGATACACGAAACGCCCCCCTGCTTGGACACAGGAGGGCGACTCGTGAGCCGGGCTCAGTGGACAGCTGAGGCTCCGGCGATTCCCCGAAGGGAACTGTCTTGCCTGACAGCTCTCATGTTACGTCGCGCCCTGACACGGTGTCGACCGAAACATGCAACAACCACACCGGCGTGTCTCCGACCGCCAGCTCAAATACGGACGACGACGAATCGGCGGACCGGCTGTGGGCATCGTTTGCGCTCGAGCTGTCCGCCGGCGGACGAGTCCGCATCGCCCGGGACGGCCGCAACTACCGCCGCGGCTGGGAACGGCGGGTCGACCCCGCTCACCGGCCGGTCGAACCCGCCGCCGTTCGCGTCTACGACGCAGCCGGCGACACCACAACCGTCGCATTCGACCTAGACGTTTCCCGCGCATCCCGACAGGCCGTCCTGCGGGATTGCACCCGCTTGACCCAGTGGCTGACCACCGCCGGCTGCGCGTTCCTTGTCGACGAATCCCCCACCGGCGGCCGGCACGTCTACGCGACGCTCATCGAACCCCGATCCCACACCGAGATCGCCGCACTCGCCGTCCAGCTGCGCGCGACCCGTGCCCTACCGACCCTGGACCCGAGCCCCCTGATCAACCGCACTGAGGGCTGCATCCGCCCCCCGGGAGCGGCCCATGCTCGAGGCGGCCACCAGCGACTGATCACCCCCATCGCCAAAGCCCTCGCCGCGCTCCACCACCGAACCCCGCCGGACGCCTGGCAACGATTCGTCGTCGCGCTCCCCGCACCACCACCAACCCGCATCGACCATGACCTGCGAGCCCCCACCGCCACGTCCGATGTCGCCTTCGTCGGCCGGCTCCCCCTCACCGCGCCCTACGACGAAATAGCCACGACTGGTCGCTACCCCAACGACCGCTACCCCAGCCCGTCCGAAGCCCGCGCGGCCGTGCTCATGCACGCCCTACACCGCGGCTGGACCCCCAGCCAGATCAGCGACGCCGTCGCCACCACCTGGACCGGCCTGGCCCAGCTGTACCGCAACAAGTACGGCACCCGCTACAGCCCCAAGGCCCTCGCCGCCGACATCGACCGCGCCCACGCCCGCTACACCGAACACCCCCTGCAGATATCCCACACCAGCGCTTCGCACCCACGGGGGGGATCCGGGGCCGCCGCGGCCGCGCGGACTCACCTCCGCCGCTTCGCCGCGGCGATCGACGTCGCGATCGCCGCCGACCGTTGGGGCCGCCGATCTTTCGGCGCAGAGATTGTGCTGATGGCCATCGCAGACGCCGCCCGTCGTCGGCAGAGCACGTTCGCCGACTTCGGGATCAGGCATCTATCCATGGGTGGAGGGACCGTCCTAGATCCGGCCACGGTGGCCGCCGTCCTCCGTGTCCTACGTGACGAGCAGGACCCCTTCCTGTTGCTCGTCCAACGAGGCACAGGCGTGGACCCCGATATCTACGAGCTGCGGGTCCCCGATGACTACATCGACGACTTGCCGACCGAGTTGCCTCCCGTGAGCCGAGGAATTCACCCGGTCATCGCGACGTTCGACTCGATCGCCACTTACCGGGTCTTGCGCAACCTCGGTCATCAGGGCGCGACGGCGCCGCAGATCGCTATCCTGACCCGAACTTCCGTACGCACGGTTCGGACCGTGATGCACGACCTGCGCGCAGCAGGTCTGGCCCGCCGCAATGCCACGGGCTGGTTCCGCAGCCGACGCAGCCTCGACACCGCCGCAACCAAGCGAGGCGTCCGGGGTCGGCTGCGAAGAATCGTCACCGCCTGGCGAACCGAGCGAGCGGCCTGGCGTGCAGTCCATGGCCTGGCACCCCGCGTTTACTCGACACGCCCCATCGCCTGGCCCGGATCGGCACCACCATCAGTCGCCGACCGCGACCCGCACCGATCCCCACCCCCACCCTCGTCCGCGACGGGTCCGGCGACGGACCCGACGACCGAGGCTGTCGCCCTCCTCGCGGAAGTATTAGGAGCTGTCGAGCTGCTGGAATCCTTGAGGTCCGCTTGACCCTGCGTGATGCCACGGCATCACCTGGAAAGTGACCCAGAGCACATCGATTTTA
This sequence comes from Nakamurella sp., assembly GCA_036524715.1. GTDB lineage: Bacteria > Actinomycetota > Actinomycetes > Mycobacteriales > Nakamurellaceae > Nakamurella. The sequence goes on from DATDBV010000212.1 coordinate 7,103, forward strand.
TCGGTGGCGTGTCCACATCCCCGGTCGGAGCCCGCCATCACCAAGCGAGGTGATCCCCCGACCGAAGGAACCGCCATGCCCCCTGGGTCTCACAGTGGCGCGGACAGAGCACCCCGCGCGTCTCGGCCGATCTCGCTCACTGGCCGTCCATCTGGTCGCCGCGACCGGTCGGCAGGGGGAACAGCATGCGGTGCTGCTCGCTGCACCACTGCCTGATGTCCTCGGTCGACCAGACCCGCCCCATGCGCAACTCCGCGATCGGCATCGGCAGCACCCCGGAAGCCTCCAGTTGCCGCAGTCGGGTCTTACTCAGACGCAGCACCTCGGTCAACTCGGTCCACCCCAGGACGGGTGGCAGCTCAGGGCCAGCGGCGGGATCAGACATCACCGCACACCTTAGGGACTGCGCCAGCACGGTCCATTCACCCGGCAGGTCTACACAGCAGGTGCACTGTACTAGTCGTACAGTGCACCGTAAGTACAGATCGGTTCGCGTCGAGGAGATGGCATGGTCACGACCAGCACCGACCGCCGTGCAGTCGACTGCCCGCACCGGTCATCGCATCGCCACGGCACCCGCGACGCCTACATCGCCGATCACTGCCGATGCCCGTCGTGCACCGCGGCCAACACCCGCTGGAACAACCAGCGTCGCCGGGACCTCGCGATGAACCGATGGAAGCCCTACGTCGACGGCGGAGCCGTCTGCGAACACCTCTTACTGCTGCGCAAGGCCGGAATCGGTATTGATCGCATCGTTGGTCGTAGCGGGGTGAGCCGGTCCACCGTGCAACGACTGCTCGCCCCGGCTAGTGACCCCGGCAACACCCGCCGCCGAGTCCGCCCCGATGTCGCCGAGCGACTGATGGCGGTCGATGCCGGCGACGCCGGACTCGACGTCCTAGTCGATGCCGACGCCACTCGCCGGCGGTTCGCCGACCTCGCCAACGCCGGCCACGGCGTCCGCGACATCGCCCACCGCCTCGGCCGCGACCCGGCCAGCGTCAGCCGCTCCGTCAGGTTGGCCGCCGCCGTCACCGTGCGCACCGCCATCGCGATCGAGCAACTGCACTATGAGCTGCTCACCTCCCGTCGACCCGCGTGAAGCAGTTGCTCGCCGGCCTCGGCGTGCTCGTCCTCGCCTTCATCGTCGGGATCCCCATCATCGTCGTCGCGGTCCTGGGCGCCGACGACGCCGACGCCGCACCCGCCGCCACGACCACAACCACGGCACCGACCAGCGACAACGCCGAGTGGGACCCGGGCCTGATCTTCTCCGATGAGGTCTTCCGCAACGACAAGAGCATGGACGCCAGCAACATCCAGGCCTTCCTGGACGACCAAGGCTGCGAGGGTGACGGATGCCTGCGCACGGCGAGCTACACCTGGCCCGGCGCGAACGTGCCCTGGTGCAACCAGATCTCTAGCGGCAACGGGTCCTTCGCCCAAATGCTCGCTCTGATCACTACCGCCTGTCGGATCAACCCACAGGTGGCCCTCGTGATGATCGCCAAAGAGTCCCAGGGCCTAATCCGCAACCCCGTCCCGGCCGCCCTTACCGGCTTCGGCTGTCCCGACACCGGTCCGGGAGGCAGCGCCAACTGCGACGGCGACAGGTCCGGCGTCTGGGCCCAGACCTTCGGCATGATTCAAGCATTCGCACGGCTCTACACCGACCCCACCAGAATCAACTACCCCGTCGGACAAACCAGCCAAATACTGTGGAACGTCGCAGAGACTGGTTGCGGCGCAGCACCGGTCACGGTCCAATCCACCGCAACGGCGATCCTGTACACCTACACCCCATATCAGCCGAACACCGCGTCCCTGGCCGCCTACCCGGACGAGGGCGACGACTGCTCCAGCTACGGCAACCGCAACGCCTTCCGACTATTCCAGAAGTGGTTCGGCTCTACCGGCGGCGGCAAAGCCGGCACCGGAAGCACGCCAACCGGGGGCGCCGGAGGAGCCGGCACTGTCACCACCAACGGCGTGCAGGTCACCATCCCCTCGGTCACCTCCGCCGATCCCGCCGCCGCCGGCCGCACCATCACCGCCCCCACCCCGGCCGTCGCGCAAGGCCTGGCCGCCGGGTTCGCCGCCCTCGGAATGCCCTACGTCTGGGGCGGAGGAGGCGGCGGAGCCGGCCCCAACAACGGCTGCAGCCGTGGTGGTGGCGACTACAACAGCTGCGGCAGCGAGATCGGATTCGACTGCTCCGGCCTCACCGCCTATGTCCTCGCCAACGCCGGAGTCCCAAACATGCCCGACAACTCCGGAACCCAGCGGGCCGCCGGCACCTCGATCCCTTGGAGCCAGGGGCAACCCGGCGACATCGTCGGCTTCCCCGGCCATGTCGCCATCTACCTCGGCGAGATCGACGGCCGTCGATGGATCCTGGAAGCCTCGTGGGTCGGTACACCCATCCGCATCACTCCACTCACCCGCACCGACTACGACAGCACGCTGTACCGCTACTGGCGTAGCTGACACCCGCCGCCCGACCCACCCAAAGGACTTCGCGCTGCCAGGGGTCGCCGTAGCTTTCGCCGAGGATCGGGCGGATATGCCTGACCGGCGCTGATCAGTCGCTGCTGCCGCGATGATCGACGAGGACTTTGTGGACGGTGCCGACCGACACCTTGGTGGCGCGGGCGATGGTGCGGATGGATTCGCCGTCGGCATGGCGGGCGAGGATGATTCGTCGCTTGTCGGTGTCGACGACGCGGGGCCGGCCGCCAGTGCGGCCGCGGGCGCGGGCGGCGGCGAGCCCGTCGCGCGTCTTGCGGACGATGTCGCGGCGCCGATCCTCGGCCAGGGCGAGCGCCAGGTCGAGGATGAGGCTGCGGTCGGTGTGCTCGCCGGCGGCGATACCGTCGAGGACCTTGACCGCAATGCCGCGGGAGAACAGGTCGTTGAGTACGAGCAGGCCTTCGAGCAGGTTCCGGCCGAGTCGGTCGACCTCTTGCACGGTGAGCATGTCGCCAGGGCGCAGGTAGTCGATCGCGGCGGCGAGCGTGGGCCGGGCGTCGATGGCGAGGCTGCCGCTGATCTTTTCCTCGAACACCTTCACGCACTGCCCGTCGAGCGCGTCGTGTTGCCGGGCGGTCTCCTGCTTGCTCGTGCTGACGCGCACCAGCCCTACCAACGCCACGACGACTGCCCTCTCGTTCAGCAAACCTGTTCAGCAACTGGTGCCGAGCCTACAGGTTGATGAACGAGTTGTTGAACGCGTCCACAGCGTTGCGAGCCTGCTGGCCGGCCGATCGGTGCATGTTCAGGTATGGACCGTCTTCTGAACACGGCATCGAGCGAAGATCGCCAGGCGTCCTGCGATTCCGACCGTGGGCAAGCCGTGGACTGCGCCCGTGGCGATGCCGAGCCGGGGGTCGCTGTCGGCGACCGCCCACAGGCTCGACGCGGCATAGTTCGGCGTCGAGATCACGCATTGGGCGTCGAGGGTGTCGGCGAGGTAGCACAGGACGCGGGCTCGCGAGCAGCCTGGATCCGACCCGTCAGACCTCATCACAGTCCGGGATAGATCAAGCGCACGTGTCACAGTTGGACGGGGTGGTGGACATAAGGGGGTTGTGGGCCGGATGAGCGAGCGCGAGGCGCCGGCGGGTGTGCTGTACCGCCAGTACGGGGAGCACGTCCGGCGCTACGCGCTCCGGCGGGTCGGGCCCGACGACGCCGACGACGTCACCTCGGAGGTGTTCGTCGTCGCTTCCCGTCGCCCGATACCCGACGACGACCTATTGCCCTGGTTGTACGGGATCGGCCGCGGGGTCATCCTGAACATGCGGCGGCAAGCGCGCCGCCGGCGCAATCTGGCCTCGCGCGTGCGCGCATTCCGAACTCCACCGGTGCCTGATTTCGACGATGAGGTGGCGACCGCGGCCTGGGTCACGTCACTGATCGACCGGTTGTCGCCGGCCGATGCCGAGTTGCTTCGGCTCGTGGTGTTCGAGGACTTGGACGTCCCAGGCGCGGCCGCCGCGATGGAGGTCACGCCCGGTGCCGCCCGGACTCGGCTGCACCGCATCCGCGTCCGTATGGAGCCCTGGCTCGCCCCGCTGCTGGCCGTCGAAGGCCACGAGCAGTCAACCGGAGGAACGCCGTGAGACCAGAAGAGCCCCCCCGCGAGCCGGACGAGAACGATGACGTGCTGGCGCTGAAGACACGGTTGAGCCGGTACGACCCGGCGCGCTACGAAGACGCCGGGGTCGTTGCCGTTCGCCGGCGGAACCCACGAGCCCGCCACTGGCCGGCCGTTGTCGCCGCGGCCGCGGTCGTCGGGGCGCTCGGTGTTTCCGTGTGGGTAGCACGGTCCGGTGCCGATGGGCCCACCCCGGCTGATTCGGCCGACGGTCAGGGATTGACGACGGTGACCCAGATTGACGGTGTCGACGTGATCACCGGGACCCTTCCCCTAGCGACCCGATCGTTCACCGAGCCTGAGCGGGCGGCGTGGGGACGAGCGGTGCTTGCCGCTGAGCAGGATGCCGGGCTGGGCGTGCCGGACTACGACGTCGACAGCAGGGTGCTGACGATCCGTTACGTCTCGGGGCACGAAACCGCCGCCGACACGCTCGCCGCCGGCATTCGTGACTCGACCGCGGGCGCCATCCGCATCGTCGTCGAACCGGCCGAGCATTCCTACCAGGAACTAGAGGCACTCGTTCATCACATGGCCGAGAAGGCGTTCAGAGAGGATTTCAGTCCGCTGAACATCACCAGCACCTACATCAACACCAAATCAGGACGGGCCGTGGTGGTCGTGGACAGCATGGATGAAGAATTGCTGAGTCGACTGGCCAGCACCATCGACCCCACCGCCACAGAAATCCGCTACAGCGACGAGCATTTCACCAAGGCTACGGGGCCACCGTCCTAACGTCGACGTCCCTAGGGGGCGGCGTGTTACAGGGCTCTTACTCGGCCTACGGCGCCGAAGCGGTAATACAGGCGGAACGCGCTATGCGGTCAAGGGGGTGCCTGTCCAGAGCTGGCGCGCGTCATGAATCGAGCCGAATATCACCGAGCAACCCCCAGCGCCGTGCGGGCCAGTTCCGGAAAGGATGCCCTTTGCAAAGACCTTTCCGGCGCCGTCAACAGTATAAATCGGGCCGCCGGAGTCTCCGCCCATCGCACACGGTGCACTGGGCCGAGTGCCCACCCACATGCGCTTCGCCAGCTCACCACCGGCGTACGGGACATCCCTTGGCAGGTTGGCGGTCTCGAGTACCCATCCGCATATTTCTCCCGCGGTTGCCCCTCCTGAACAGAACTGGTCGCCCCCCGTAGGATTCCCCAGCCAGTAGCCGCCAACGATTCGCGATGAGAAGCTGCCAGGGCCACCGACGTATATTTGAGCAGCGCCGGTCTGGCTCGGAGTGATTGTCGCGAGTGCGAAGTCGCCGCGAACAACCTGGTTGGCGCCGCCGATGAGGGCGACCGTGCCGACGCCGGACACCCAGTTGCTGCCGTTTGTGTTGTAGACCGCACCCAGAAATGAAACGGGAGTATTCACCGGCCTGTTCGCACCCTGTGGGTAGCAATGCCCGGCGGTGAGCATTCGGATGGTCGTGCCATACTTCCAAGAGAATCCGCTGGTGCAATTATCGATCCGTGCTCCACCATAATATGCGCTTGAGTCATTGTTGCGACCCGCGGCCTGGAAGATCCCGTCGGACGGGGTCACGGCCACTGTGTTGTCGGATTCGACAGAATCCGCGAGCTCCCTGAGCGATTCACTGTCCAGGGATGTTACGTATAGCAGGGCACGCTCGCTCTTTGAGTTGACAACGGTCGAGCTGACGTACATCTTGCCGAAGGTCTGCCCGGCGTACTTGTGGACCAGTTCCTGCAACTCGGAGTAGGAGTGTGAGGCTGGAACTATTTCAGTGCGGACCGACCCCTTACCGATCTGTTGTATGAGCTGCTCTTGGGCCAGGGCTGCGTCACGACTGGCCGCCGGTGTTCGTATGGTAAGAACATGGCTCTCGTAGTCATAGTGAGGGACGCCGAGATTGAGCCGCTCCAATTCGTCAGTGTCAAAGGCCATCACGACGGCTTCGCGTTCCGGTCCTACAAGCTGCCGACTCGGAGGTGCGTTCGGCGTTTCGATGAGTAACAGTTTCTCCGGTACGATGGGTGATGAGCTGGCCGATGCCTGATGCGTCGCGCTGGAGATAAGGGCAATTGTCAGGGTGATAGCAAGTACTACCGGGAGCCTTAACGTCCGACGCGAGACTTTGGCCGTCATAATCACTGGAATATCACGTCGTGGATGGTCCCGCAAGTGATGGGCGCAGGACCTTTCGCCGGGATAGCTTGAAGATCTGCCTGTAGACAGATGCGAAATCGAAATCTCTGTGTTATGGCACGAACTTCTGACGGCTTGGCCGCCACCGCCATCAAGCCGGGCTCCGGCCGGGGCGTCATCTGGCACGAGTCCGCGCTTGGATCTGCTTCGAGTGCGCGACGTCAACCACCGCTGATCCACGTCACCGTCCCCCGCGACTTGACCGCACGCTGATCCCGGACACTCTTCCCGCCGGATCTGGCCGGTCCCCGTGTCGGCTCGGGCCACCCGAAGGCGGACCCTCCGGTGGTGGGTACCGTGTCGACCCATGCGTGCGGGCATCCCGGTGCCGGGCCGGACCCCGCCGGAGGTCGTGTCGCAGTTGATCCATCGGGTCTTCGGCCCGCTGCGGCGCGACCGCACCTTTCGCCGTCTTGGACTTCCACGGACTGGCCGGCCGGCCCTGGTCGAGGTCGCGGCCCGCCACGGTATCGTCGCCGCGACCGTGCGGAACTGGGTCCGCCCGGGTCGCCGAAGCCGGTGCCGATCTGCCGCCGTCGCTGGCCGTTGCCGCTGCGGCGATGCGCCAGTCCCCAGCGGCATCCGCTGGTGGTGGCCGACGATCGCCGACGGCGCCAACGTGAAAACCCGGAACAACTCCTCCCGGCCGATCTCCGGGAACCCCCGCAGCCGCGTCAGCTCCTCTGCGAACACCTGCGTCGCCACCGCGACCTCCCCGAGCGCGCCCCAGACCCGCAGCTCAGGAGGCTACCCAGCCATATCCGCCCGATTTTCGGCGAGCACTACGCGGACCCCTGCCACCGACGGTCCCATCGTGACCGAGGGCTAGAGGCAGGCCCCTCATCAGTGTTATGGCGTTACAACGCTGAACGGTTTGACCGCTCAAACCTTGTAGCTGCTAACGGCGCTTACGTCCAGTTCGGGTGGGGTCGGTGGGCTGAGAGATCAGGTGACGTTTGATGTCGTCGACGCTCATGTCCTGCTGGAGCCGGTTCAACGCCAGCCGTACCACGGCGCTTCTAGAGAGGTCGACTCGCTCCAGGAGGCCGGCGATGCGGACCTGCTCGAGGAAGTCGCTTTGCGCATCGGAGACGTAGACCGTGACAGGCTTGATCGGCGTGTTCGGTTGCTCGACGGGCTTCTGTTGCGATGAGCGTCGCCGTCGATCCTTTGAGCCTGCACCAACGGATCCCGGACTGGGTGCCGGTGGGGGCTTTCCCAGTGAGGTCTGTGCGGGATCTTGTGACGGCTCTGTCGGCTCGGACTGCCTCTCCCCTATCGATGACTGCGGGGGGGTCTCCTGCTCGTCATCGGTGGTCGCTGACGCGGCGAGTGGATGCCGCGGCGGCGGCATCGTTCGACGGACTCGTCGGTCCCGAGCTTGGGTGAGGCTGGCAAGACCGTTGGGCGCTTCGGTCACGAGGGTCCCTTCACAAAGGACGCAAGGCTGTGGAGGGCAGAGACGAATTCTGCGTTGGCCTTGGCAGGTGGTTCTTCGGAGGTGATTGCGACGCGCCTCTTGCGGGTCTCGATGCCTCGCACGTACGGGATGGGTTCGGCGACGGTGATCGGGGTGTTGGTAACGATCGTGGCGATGCGGCGGATCTCCGCGACGCCCGGCACTCGCGGCACCATGCTTGGTACAAGGACGAGCGGATAGTCGGGCATCTCCCGCACCATGCCCTCCGTAGCGTTGAGATCCTTGGTTTTCAAGGGTGTAGGTACGACGACCAGTCCGGCTGCCGCGATTGCTCCGTCTCCGGATGGCGATCCCCCACCGTGAGTATCAATCACCACGTAGTCGCGTTCCCAGGCGTCTGCCCAACGGGTGAGCACGTCAGCCATGGCGTCAGGATCGGGCTGGTTGAGCTGGAAGTCCGGGTGGCAGGGCACAAGGTCGGGCTTGTGATAGCCGCTGATTGGTCGCGGCACTGTTCCTCGCTCGAGCGCATCCAGGAGAGGTGCTCGTAAGCGGGACTCATGCCGGTATCCCCACATGCGGGTGGCGGAGCCGTCGTCGAACTCAAGGTCAATCAACGGCGCATCAAGGAGCCAGGCGAGCTCGTAGGCCAGCGTCGTCTTGCCGACCCCGCCTTTTCGAGCCGCTACGGTCACGATCTTGGGCATGCAAGTCATTAGAACGGCAGAACGTTGGGAGATTTCGGAGGCGCGCCGATGTACTGCTGTGCCGTTCCAGCGGTATAACGTTGTCAACCTCAAGACGTAGGCCGCCCCAACATTTTACGGTTCCAGGCTTCAGACGTTCAAGCGTTCCGCCGTTTAAACGGCAAAGGGCCGGGACGTTCCAGCGTCGCGTCCGCTACGCAGGCTTCCACACCGATCGATAGGCCGTTCCACGGTTTCACCTCTACACCGTTCCACCATTACAGTGTTGCGCGGCTGTGGCAGGGAAACCGCCCAATGTTGCCCAGTTAGAACGTTGCACCGCTACGGCGGCGATCTGGTCCCGCCGATCTTCACGTGTGTCCTGCATTGACCTTCGGCCGTGCCTAGCCCGTAAAAGGTCGGCCGAGACGGCCCCACGATGGGAGCGACGCCTGTGCACAGATGCAGGGCGATCGGAGACAGTCGACGTGCGATCGCATCGCTGGGTTGGTCCGAGGTCGTCGAGCAGGCTGTTGTCGGCGGGTGGGGGCTCGCCCGCGCCAGTACCACGGCACCGTAGGGCGATGGCAGCATGGATGTCCATGAGCGCGCCGGGTCGTGCCGCTGCCGGGGGCGAGGAGTACCTGGTCGTCGACGGTCAGGAGTTGCGGCTGACGACCCCGGCTCGGGTGTTGTTCCCGGTCACGGGAACGACGAAGGCTGATGTCATCGCGTACTACACGGCGGTGGCCGGGGTGATGCTGCCGCATCTGCTGGGGCGGCCGGCGACGCGGCAGCGGTGGCCGGACGGGGTCGAGGGCCCGTCGTTCTTCGTGAAGGAGGTCGGTGCCGGCATCCCGGTGTGGTTGTCCCGGGTGCAGGTCGCGCAGCGGTGGGGCGGCAAGTTCTACCCGGTGCTGGACACCCCGGCCGCGTTGGCGTGGGTGGGGCAGGTGTCCGCGGTCGAGGTGCACGTCCCGCAGTGGCGGATCGGGGAGCCGGCCGGGCCGCGCCTGACGGGGTCGTCGCGGCCGGAGGTCCTGGTGGATCGGGTGGTGTTCGATCTGGACCCGGGGGAGGGCGCAGGCCTGCCCGAGTGCGTGGACGTGGCCTGGGCGCTG
>DATDBV010000213.1:0-2947 GCA_036524715.1 Nakamurella sp.
GATGTGCCGCCACCTCGGCACCGGCCGCCGTCAGACGAGGCGAGCCACGGCCGCCACGACCGACGCCCCCACGACCACGACGAGGAACGGCATGCGGAGCAGCAGGGCCACCACGGCGAAGCCGAGGCCGAGCGCACGTGCGTCGACCCCCAGCTCGGGGCCCGTCGAGAACACCTGCACGGCGACCAGTGCCGACAGCAGCGCGACCGGGATCAGGTCGGCGACCCGCTCGACCGTCGGGTGCGCGAGCACCCGCTCCGGCAGCGACAATCCCGCCAGCTTGAGCAGGTAGCACCCGATGCCGGCCAGCAGCACGGCGGTCCACATCAGTGGTGCCTCCCTGCCACGTCGTCAGGCCCGGGGACCTCGGTGGGGTCCTGCCGCTTGCCGAGCACCCCGACGAGCAGGGCCACTCCGCCTGCCGCCAGGACCGGTACGCCGGCGGGGGTCACCGGCACCGCCGCAAGCGCGACGGCCGCGGCGAGTACGCCGACGAGGACGTTGCGCGGGTCACGGAGCCGCGGCCACAGCAGGGCGAGGAAGGCGGCCCCCACGGCGGCGTCGAGCCCGAACGTGCGGGGGTCGCCGATGGCGTCGCCGGCGAGCGCCCCGACGGCGGTCGCGAGGTTCCACAGGACGAAGACCGAGACCCCGGTGGTGAGGAAGCCCAGGCGGGCGCCCTCGGTGGTGTCGCGGGTGACCCCCATCGCCGTCGACTCGTCGATCAGCACGTGGGCGGCCGCCGCGCGTCGCCAGCCGCGCCAGCGCAGCAGCGGCGCCATCCGCAGGCCGTAGAGGGTGTTGCGGGTGCCGAGCAGCAGCGCCGTCGCCGCACCGGACACCGGGGCGCCTCCCGCGGCCACGACACCGACGAGGGCGAACTGGCTGGCGCCGGTGAACATCAGCAGCGACAGCACGCACGTCTGGGCGATGCTCAGGCCGGAGGCGACCGACACCGCGCCGAAGCCGAGGCCGTAGGCCCCGGTGGCCAGACCGACCGCCAGGCTGTCGCGGACGATCGCCGACCGCTCAGCGGGACTGAGGGCAGCGTCGGACACGCCCCGAGGCTAGGTCATCTGCCGGGCGGGCTCGGAGCCCCGTCCCGGACCCGCAGCTCAGTGGCGACGGCGTGCGCGAGCGGCGCGGCCCTGCTGCTGGTGGAAGTCGTGGACGAGCACGAACGCCGCCGCGGCCCCCGCGGCGGCGCCGGCGACCAGCCCCACCCGCAGGTTGAGCGGGAGCTCCGGCACAGCGCCGAACCAGAGGCCGATGCCGACGCAGACGACGAGCGCTGCGAGGACGAGCACGTACCTGTGCAGTGCGGGTAGCGGACCTAGCATCTGGACCCCCGTGGTGGACCGGCGAGTGGCCGGTCACTCCATGGTGACGCGCGTGAACCGAAAAGCAAGCGCCGCAGGGGTGAATTACCCTGATCGGGTCACGCCGCGAGGGACGACGTCAGGCGATCGCCGTGTGGAGGCGTACCTGCTTGACGGTGGTCGCGCCGGTCCCGTCGAGGTCGAGCTCGCGGTGGGCCGTGTCCGGTGCCCAGCCGGCGTCGGTCAGGAAGGTCCGCAGGGCGTCGTCGCCGGCGTTGACCCAGGTGACGGCGCGGGTGAAGCGGTCGGCGGCAAGGGTGTCGACGGCCGCCTGGAGCAGCCGCGAGCCGTGGCCCTTCGCCCGCTCCGCGGGGTCGAGGGTCACCTCCGCCAGCTCGCCGTCGGCGACCGGGTCGCAGTCGGGGTCAGCGGCCGCAGAGGTCAGGGCGAAGCCGACCACCCGGTTGCGCTCGAGGGCGACGAGCACCCGGTTGCGCGCGTCGGCCGGACGTGCGAGCACCTGGCGCCACTGGTCGGCGACGGCGTCGACGTCGCTCGGCATCACCTCGGCCGGCAGCAGGCCGGCGTAGAGCTCGGGCCACGCCCGGACCTGCACCGCGGCGATCGCAGGCGCGTCGTCGGCCCAGGCGATCCGCACGGACACGTCGGCACTGGGACCCCCGCCTGCGGGGGAGTGGCTGTGCGACATCAGCGCGGGCTCATCGATAGGTCTCGGGGAGCTTCTCGCCGATCTTGACCTGCGCCTTGGGCAGCCGGAGGAACTTCATCTGCAGGGAGCGCATCGCGGCGTAGAGCGTGGTGCCCTTGGTCGGCTCGTCGGGGAAGCGGCGGGCGAGCTCGCGGCGCAGCCGGAACCGGAGCATCACGATGTCGACGACGATCACCAGCAGGGTGGTGAACAGGACCGTGTTGCCGAGCTGGACCATCGTCCGGCTGCCGGAGTAGCCGAGCACCATCGACACGATCAGCAGCGGGACCATCAGCTCGATGAACGAGAAGCGCGAGTCGACGAAGTCGCGGATGAAGCGGCGCACGGGACCGCGGTCGCGGGCCGGCAGGTACTTCTCGTCGCCGGTCTTCATCGCCTGCCGCATCTTGCGGGACGTGTCGCCGCGCGAGGCGCGCTGGGCGGCGGCCTGCTCCTTGCGCGTGCGGGGCACCTTCGCGCGGGCCCGGGCGGCTGCCTCGGCCTCCTTGCGCGTCGGCGTGGGTCGACCCTTGCCGCCCGCCTTCAGGTCGGTGGTGGGGGTCTCCGGCTCGGAGTTGGTACGACGGAACACGCGTGCTGCCTTCACATGGCTACGAGAGGAACGGATGGACGGATCGTGACGGTGTGACCAGCCTATCGCCGCGACCCGCCGGGCGCGGCGTCGCGGCATGCCCTACCTCCGCCTTGGGTTTGGTTCTAGGGTGAGAACGACAGTCCAGTCGTCCCAGCCACCACCCCCGCATGACCAAGAGAGGGTCTCCACCCCGATGAGTCTCATGAAGCGCATCAGCCTGATCTTCCGCTCCAAGGCCAACAAGGCCCTGGACAAGGCGGAGGACCCCCGCGAGACCCTCGACTACAGCTACCAGCGGCAGCTCGAGCTCCTCTCCAAGGTCCG
>DATDBV010000214.1:0-12200 GCA_036524715.1 Nakamurella sp.
GCCGGGTCCGCGGAATGCCGTTCCAGCAACTCGATCCGGGCCTGTGGGTCGATCATCGGGTGCGGGCGGCCGCGGGTGTACTCCTCCTCGCCCAGGTCCAGGCACTGATGGGAACCCGGAGGCGCGGGCAGGCCCCAGGCCGGGATGATCGGGGTGTTCGAGCGCACCTCACCGATCGTCCGCCCCAGGATCACCAGGGATTCGTAGCACAGCGTGCCGCCGGAGAAGAGCCCGCGGATCAGCCGACGTCCGGGTGGCAACCGCCGGCGGACATCCACCACCGACGGGCCGTGGGTCCTGGTGTGCTCAGGGTCGTCTCGGCCGAGCACCCGTAGCGTGGCCAGCGCGGCGCCCTCCAGGGTGTCGGCGAGCACCACCCCCGGGGGCGCCGGCGTCGCCGGGTCGAGGCCGACAAGCCCCGCCACCAGCGGGGTCCGGCCGGCGAGGGAGAGCACAGCGTGGGCCACCTCCGGCGCCGGCGGTTTGGAGATCAGCAGGATCACGTCGGTACCGGGATCCTCGCGCAGGGCGGTGATCGCGGTGGCAGCCATCCGCCCGCCGACCGCCGCGGACAGGTCGCGGCCGCCGAGGCCGATGACCTGGCTGATCCCGACGCCCCAGCGGGCCAGCAGGGCCATCGCCTCCTGCGCCCCGGTACCCGCGGCGGCCACGATGCCGACCCGGCCGGCGGGCACCGCGTTGGCGAAGCCCAGGCCGGTGCCGCCGAGCATCGCGGTGCCCGCGCCCGGTCCCATCACGAGCAGGCCACGGCGGGCGGCGAAGTCCTTCAACGCGATTTCGTCGGCGACGTCGACGTTGTCGCTGAACAGCAGCACGTGCAGACCCGCGGACAGCGCCTGGAAGGCGGCCAGCGTGGCGTACTCGCCGGGCACCGAGACGACCGCCACGTCGGAGCCGGGCTGCGCGTCGAGCGCCTCGCGCAGGGATCGTGGGCGAGCGCTCACGGCATCGCCGACCCCGGGCCTGCTCCCGGACGAAGGGGAGACCGCGGCGGACTCGCCGGCGAGCAGCGCCCGGCTCGCGACGGACTCGTCATCGGCGCGCACCACCAGAAAGAAGTCGTTGGATCCGGCTCCGGTCAGCGCATTCTCGTCGACGCCTTCGGCGCGCAGCGTGTCCAGGTTCGCCGGCGTGGCCATCGCCGCGCTCGCCCACTGCACGCCCGGCAGTTCGCGCATGGTCCGGCTCGCGCCGAGTTGCAGCACCGAGTCGACATAGGAGTCACTGAAGAACCTGATGGCCACGCTCATTCCGCCGCCTTTCCGGGGCACCTCGCAGGCTCGGTCGCCCCGAAAAGGGCGCCGGTGATGATGTGCCCATGGTTCGCTCGGCGAGCCTCGCTCATGCCCCGACTCCCGCCTGGTCCGGGTTTGGGACGATCCTGGTGCCGAGCGGGCCGCCACCGGGATCGGAGCCGCTGAGCGTGGCCAGCGCCAGCTGCGCGGTGGTGATCACCGCGACCCGGCCGCCGCTTCGGACGAAGCGGATCGCGGCGCGCACCTTTGGGCCCATGCTGCCCTCCGGGAACTGGCCGGCGGCCAGGTACCGATCGGCCTCCTCGATGTCCACCTCGGTCAACCTTCGCTGGGTGGGCCGGTTGAAGTCCAGCTGAACGGCGTCGACGCCGGTGATCAGCACCAGCGCGTCCGCGTCAAGTTGATGGGCCAGTTCGGCGGCGGCGTAGTCCTTGTCGATGACCGCGTCGACGCCGTCCCATACGTCACCGTGCCGGCCGACGGGGATACCGCCGCCGCCCCCGGTGACCACGATCTGGCCGGCGTCCAGCAGGCAGCGAATGGCGTCGATCTCCACGAACCCCTTCGGTTGCGGGGAGGCCACCACCCGGCGAAAGCCGCGCCCGGCGTCCTCGGCGACCTGCCACCCGCGGCGGCGGGCCAGGCTCGCCGCCTGCGCCCGGCTGAAGAACGGGCCGATCGGCTTGGACGGGTGGTCGAACGCGGGATCGGCGACGTCGACGATCACGTGGCTGAGCATCGCCACGATGCGGCGCCGCCTGCCGCAGGCCCGGTACAGCGCGATCGCGATGAGCGAGCCCAACTGCCCCTCGGTCATCGCTCCCAGGCTGAACAGCGGCATCTCGGGCACCTCCGCCCGGCCCAGCTCCTGCTGGATCGCGAGATTGCCGACCTGCGGGCCGTTCCCGTGCACGACGACGACCCGCCAGCCGGCGTCGACGAGCGCGCTGATGGACACCGCCATCTTCTCGGCGTTGTCCCGCTGCTCCGCGTAGGTTCCGGCCTGGCCGGCCGCGGTGAGCGCATTTCCGCCGAGGGCGACGATCGCTGTTCTGGTCACGACCCCCTCGCTCCGCCGGGCGCGGGCGGCCCCGTGCGACATGTGCTGGGCGGACGGCATCGTTTAACATGCTGTCCAGCCATAAACGATAGTGAACGGGCCGCCTGGCGCACAAGCCGCCGGCTCCGGGTCGAGGTGGTGTGCACGATGGGTGGCGATGAGGCGATTCCGGCGCCGGCGCAGGCCCGGTTCATTGCGGCGGAGGCGCGGCTGTACCCCATGGTGGTGGTGGACCCGGAGGGCTACCGGCAGGTCACCACCCTCGTCGGGCTCGTCGCCGACGAACTGCGGGCGGACTGTGCCGACATCGACACGCTGCTCAGGCGTCGGGACGAGCTCGCCGCTCGGGTGCCCGAGATCGCCGCCGCGGCCTCGCTGAGCCTGGGTGGTCTGCCCGCCGAGACCGTGGTCGACGCGGCGTCCGCGATCCGCTGCCGCGAGCTGGCCGGCGCGCGCCGGCAGGCGGTCCGGGAGCAGCGGATCGAGGCCGCCCGCGCGGCGGGATCGGAGTGGTTCGTCGAGGAGCCCGATCCGCTTGCCGTGCTCGCCGGCAGCTATCGCCGGGTCGAGCTGCACCTGCCGTCGGGCAGTACGCTGATCACCGCGATGGAAGCCGACCCGCGGTCCGGCGCGGTGTATTCGATCGAGCTGATCCCGGCCGACGGGACGCGGCCGGACGCGGACACCCGGACGTTCACCGATCGCGACGCGTGGGAATCCGCGGCGGCACAGTGCCGGGCCAGGCTGTCCGGCCGGGAATGACGGGGTGACGCGGCAGGCGGCTCCGCTGATCAATGCTGGGTGGAATCCGGCAGAACGGGTGCGACCACCCGGAGATGATCAGCGAAGCCAGTAGTGCCCCTAGGGTTCGCTGATCATTTCCGCGTTTGCGCCCGGTTCGTCCGGTTCGACGCGGACTTGATCAGCCATGCCTGGCACAGCAAGGCGGGCTCCGCCGTTCAGGTCATCGTGCCTGATATGTCGGGAACCTCCGCTCGGCCGCCGCTGACTCCCGGCCAGGCTGATCAACTCGGCGAAAGTGCGCCCGATATGCCGGTTTTGGTGCCGAGTTGATCAGCCTCGCCCGCGCAAAGCCGATCCGACATCCGCACCTGCAGTCGAAGAAGGCTGCGCACGTGGATCTCGGAGCGTTGCGTTCGGCCGCCAGGCGCCGAGCCGCGGGTTCACCCTGATGGGCCGGCCCCCTGCAGGCCGGTCCCGCCGTCCACCTTCGCGTTTGCGCGCCCGATTCATCCGGATTGGTACGGCTTTGATCAGCCACGCCAGGCGCGGCATTCGGCTTCGCTGATCATTCCCGCGTTCGTGCGCCCGGTTCGCCGGATTGGTCCGGCTTTGATCAGCGAAGCACGTGGTTGACCGGGGGGCCAGGTCGACGCGGTGAGTTCGCGCATTGACAGCAGCCCTTGACAGGGGGTCGGCCGAGGGGTGACGTTTGCTAAAGGACACAAGTCGTGTCGCGAAGTAAACGAGTGGGAGAGTCGGATGGACTCCGGTTCCACCGCCGCCGGGCTCGCCGGCCTCGTCGTGGATCTGCAGGCCCGCGGCCTGCGGGTGGAGGTCCCGCTGGAGCGGCGGGTGGGCGGGGCCGGTCCGACCGACTCGGGAATGCTGTGGGTCGGCGGCCTGCCGGTCACGGTACCCACCGACAATGCCGCCGCGGCCGACTCGCCGTACGTGCTGAAGGCCGAGGACGAGGGATACGCCGTCTTCCGCGGC
The DNA here is from genome assembly GCA_036524715.1 of Nakamurella sp. GTDB lineage: Bacteria > Actinomycetota > Actinomycetes > Mycobacteriales > Nakamurellaceae > Nakamurella. The sequence continues at coordinate 4,075 of DATDBV010000214.1, forward strand.
GACGAGCGGTTGGCCGGCGCGTCGACCCAGCGGCGGCCGCGCTTCTACGACCTGTCCACCGCCGACGGCATCCCCTACTGGCAGATCGGCCTGCTGCACCTGGACTCCTTCGCCAGCACCGTGGTGCAGACCTGCGCATACTGGGGCAACGAGAACCAGTGCAAGTTCTGCGGCATCGGGCTCTCCCTGGCCGCCGGGCGCACGATCGTCAAGAAGAGCCCGCAGCAGCTCGCCGAGGTCGCCCTGGCGGCAAGGGATCTCGACGGCGCGGTGGACGTCACGCTGACCACCGGCAGCTCGAACGGGGTGGACCGGGGGGCGCGGTACGTCGCCCGGTGCGGCCGGGCGGTCAAGGACGCGACCGGCTTGCCGGTCGAGGTGCAGTTCGAGCCGCCGCGCGACCTGGACGTGATCGACGAGGTCGCGGCCATGGGCATCGACTCGGTCGGCATCCACGTCGAGTCCTTCGACCCGGCCGTGCTCGCCCAGGTGGCGCCGGCGAAGGCGCGGACCGGCATCGAGTACTACTTCCGCGCCTGGGAACGCGCGGTCGAGAAGTTCGGCTGGGGTCAGGTGTCGACCTACGTCATCCTCGGCATGGGGGAGGACCCGGAACTCACGGTGCGGGGTTGCCGGCGGGCGGTCGACATGGGGATCTTCCCGTTCGTCGTCCCGATCCGCCCGGTGGCGGGCAGCCTGATGCAGGACGTGCTGCCGCCGGGTCGGGAGTACACCGAGGGGATCTACCGCCGGGTCGCCGCGTACATGGCCGAGCGGGGCATGCACACCGGCGTGCCGAAGGCCGGTTGCGCGCGCTGCCAGGCCTGCTCCGGGCTCAAGGGCGTGCAGGGCGCACTGCAGACCGTCGCACGGGTCCCACTGCCGCTGACCGTCCGGCCGGCCGCCGTGTCCCATGCGTGCTGACGTCGACCTCAGCCGGCCGCGCGCAGCGACCCGGTCGGTGTCCGGAATCGTGTGCCGGCAGGCGATCTCGGCGGCGGACCGGGCGCAGCACTTCACCATCCGGCATCGCGTCTTCGTCCAGGAGCAAGGGGTGTTCGCCGGTTCGGACCTCGACGCCCTGGACGAGCCCGGCCGGGACGGATCGGTCATCCGGTTGCTCGGACTGTGCGACGGAGCGGTTGCCGGCACCGTCCGGCTCTTCGAACTGGACCCGGCCGGCCGGGTGTGGCAGGGCGACCGATTGGCCGTGCTCGAGCCGTTCCGGGTGCGCGGCGTCGGCGCACCTCTGGTCCGCTGCGCGGTCGCCACCGCCGGGGCCCGGGGCGGGCATCGGATGGATGCCCACATCCAGCTCGCCAACGTGGGTTTCTTCCGCCGACTCGGCTGGGCGCCCGCCGGCGACCCGGAGCTCTACGCCGGGTTGCCGCACCAGCCCATGTCGATCGGGCTGCCCGCGCCCGCCGAGGGTGCCGCGACGGTTCGCGCGCTGGCGCTCGGCGTCACCGAAGCAGGCCGGTGATTCCCGTGGTGGCCAGCTCGAGAACGTCCGCGCGCCACCCACCCCAACGAACCGCCAGCACACCCGACGCGTCGATCTTCCCGGCCACCGCGGCGTCGAGCCCGCGCCGGTGAAAGGCAGCCACCGTCTCGTCCGCCCGTCCCGGCGGGCAGCACAGCAGGAAACCGAACGCCGGGAAGCAGGTGAGCCAGTCCCGCATCGGCACCGACGCGGGCCGCGGGACGGCATCCAGATCCAGGGTGACGCCCAGCCCGCTCCACTCGAGCAGCATGGCCAACGACCCGACGAGCCCGGCCATGCTGATGTCCTTGGCGGCCACGCAGGCGCCGGACGCGGCGACCGTGGCCAGCACCCGGACGTCGCCGGCCAGCTCGCGGCCGCGCTCGGCGAACGAGCGGAAGAACGGGAAGTCGGTCCGCATCTCGCCCGCCGTGCAGGCGGCGACGACCAGCGACTGCCCGGCCTCGACGTTGGTCAGCGACAGCACCGCGCCGGCCCGGCCCACGCCGAACGCCGACAGCGCGGGGGCACCCTGGTGCACGGTCAGGTGCCCGCCGATCAGCCGCACGTCGTACCAGTCGCAGGCATCCGTCATGCCGCGCAGGACCTCCCGCGCCAGCTCGGTGGTGCCGACGATGGTGTCCAGCACGGCGATCGGGGTGGCTCCCATCGCGGCCAGGTCGTTCACGTTGGTCAACACCGCAGCGACACCGGCCCCGTACGGGTCGGCGGCGACGAACGCCGGCAGCAACGCCTCACCGCAGACGACCACCTGGCGGGCGCCGGGCGGGCCGGTTTCGCCGGTATCCGCCAGGTCGACCACCGCACCGTCGTCGCCGGGGCCGTGCACCCAGCTGGCGGCACCGAGAACCTCCGAGACGAGGCCGATCTCACGCTTGGCCAGCAGCGCGGGATGCGTCCGCAGGTGGTGGGCCAGCTCGTCCACCTCGGCGGCGGTGGGCGCAGCGACCATGGTGTGTCCTTCGCGCTCAGGTCCGAACGTTCTGTCGGAAAGTGGATGATCCATATAGTATCGGCAACGTGGTGCTGCCATCATTCCTGAGCCTGCCCGAACGCGGCGGCAAGCCCCGGACGCGCGGCCTCACCCACGTGCTGGACAAGGGCCGCACGCTGGAGTCGATGCGCTCGATCCTGACCGAGCATGCCGCACACATCGACATCTGGAAGTTCGGCTGGGGCACTTCGTACCTGGACACCCGGCTGACCGAGAAGCTGGCCCTGCTGGCCGCGGCCGGGATCCGTGGCTGCCTGGGCGGCACGCTGCTGGAGATCGCCTGGATGCAGGGGCGCGGCCGGGAATGCCTGGACTGGGCGGAGCAGGCCGGTTTCGGCTGTGTCGAGGTGTCCCGCGGGGTCGCGCCCATGACCGTGTCCGACAAGCACGAACTGCTCCGCGCCGCCGCCGGCCGGTTCCTGATGCTGTCGGAGGTCGGCTGCAAGGATCCGGACCGGGCCCTGACGCCCGGCCAGTGGACCGACGAGGTCGCCGGCGATCTCGCCGCGGGGGCGCGGTGGGTGATCGCCGAGGGGCGGGAGAGCGGCACCGTCGGGATCTACCGGGGTGACGGCTCGCTGCGCGAGGACATCGTGGCGGCCGTGGTGCGCGGGGCGGACGTGGCCCGGGTGCTCTTCGAGGCGCCGCGAAAAGACCAGCAGGCATGGCTGATCCGCAGGTTCGGGCCGGAGGTGAACCTGGCGAACGTCCCGAGCGACGAGGCGCTCGCGGTGGAGACTCTGCGGCTGGGCCTGCGCGCCGACACCTGTGCCGTGACCAGGGAACGGCAGCCGGTGTGACCGCGCCGACCGGGTCGATCCGACGCAACCTGGTGCCCGGGGCGTACCGCGGGGTGGCGGTGACCTCGGTCGACGGCGCCCTCGACGAGCCGGCGCTGCGGTCGATCCTGATCGGTCGCGAGGCCTACCGCAGAACCCGGTTCATCGTGGTGCGCAGCGGGTCCCGCGTCGCGGTCGTGGCGGTGCGCAAGGCGTCGGAGCAGCCGCTGTTCGCGCCGATCACCGGGGTCGACCTGCTGGTCGGTGCCGCGGACTGCACGTTCGTGCAGGACCCGGAGGTCGACACCGCGGTGCCGTCCGCGTTGGCTCGGGCGGCCGCGCGGCACGCCCCGGGTGTGCGGGGGGTGGTGGTGCAGGGTCGCTACGGCCACGTCAGCTTCATCATCGACCCGGCGCCGCTGCGGGTGACGGTCCGCGAGGTGGTGCCGCCGAACCCGGCCAAGCTGCTCGACCAGGCCCGGCGGGTGCTCGAGGTCGCCGAGGATCTGCCGCCGATCGAGCTGGTGCCCGACGTGGTCGAACTGGCCGAGCTGGCTCGCCAACGGCCGTCCGAACGCTACCTGCTGCCGTGCCGGGGCGGCGGGGTGGCGGTGGACGGCGCCGGCACGGCGTACCTGGACGAGCGACCGGAGCGGCGACCCTGGACGTTGATCGGATGCGAGCGATCCCAGCAGATCCACGAATGGTTCTACGCGCAGCGGGCGCCGCAGCTGGACATCTGCCCGCGTGCCCGGGCCGGTGGCGCCGGTCCGGTGCTCACCAAGTGCTGCCTGCTGGAGGCGGAGATCGAGGTCGACGGCGAGCGGGTGATCGTGCCATGGGGCGCCTCGCTGCGTCAGGTCACCGACGCGCTGACCCAGCTGGCCCGGCAGTGGGAGCCGACATGGGCACCCGCCTGAGCGATTCCGCGCAGTACGCCCACCTGTGGGGGACCGCGGAACTGGAGCACTTGTTCGACGAACGCGCCCGGCTGCAGTCGTGGCTGGACATCATCGCGGCGCTGGCCACCGCGCAGGCCCGGCTGGGCATCGTCCCGGTCGAGGCGGCGGAGGCGATCACGGCCCACTCCGATGCCGGTCTACTCGATCTCGACCTGATCGCGCGGCAGACCAGGCTGACCTCGCACTCCATGATCGGGGTGATCGCGGCCCTGCAGCGGATCCTGCCCGAGCAGGCGCGCGAGCACGTCTACGTCGGGGCCACCGTGCAGGACGTCACCGATACCTGGTTCGCGCTCGTGATGCGCGGGGTCGGCGGCATCGTGTGGCGGGACCTGCGAGCGATCGAGCACCGTCTGCTGGAGCTGGCCGGCGAACACCGGGACACCGTGATGGCCGGCCGGACCCATGGGCAACCTGGCGCGCCGATCACCTTCGGGTTCAAGGTCGCCTCCTGGGCGGACGAGGTCCGGCGGCACCTGGAACGGCTGCGGCAGGGCGCCCCCCGGTGGCTGGTCGGCCAGCTGGGCGGCGCCGTCGGGGTGCTGGGCTTCTGGACGCCGCACGGCGCGGCGCTGCGGGCGACGTTCTGCGCCGAACTGGGGTTGGCCGATCCGGGCATCTCCTGGCTGACCGCGCGGGACCGGATCGCGGAGTTCGGTGGGCTGCTGTCGATGATCTGCGGCACGGCGGCCCGGATCGGCAACGAGGTGTACGAGCTGCAGCGGCCGGAGATCGGTGAACTGCGCGAGCCCACCACACCGGACACCGTCGGCAGCATCACCATGCCGCACAAACGCAACCCGGAGGGCAGCGAGCACCTGGACACCCTGGCCCGGCTGGTCCGGGCCCAGGCCGGGGTGCTGGCCGAGGGGATGGTGGTCGGCCACGAACGCGACGGGCGCGGCTGGAAGGCGGAATGGGTTGCGCTGCCCGAGGTCTGCCTGCTCACCGGGGTCGCGCTGCAGCTGACCGGGCGGCTGCTGTCCGGCCTGGTCGTCGACGCCGACGCGATGCGCCGCAACCTGGCGCGGCACGGCGACCAGTCGGCCTCCGAGCAGATCCTGGCCGGCCTGTCCCGCAGCATGGGCAAGCACGCCGCACAGCGGCTGATGCACGAGGTGCTGCAGCCCGGCAGCGGTGATCGTCACGACGTCGTCGAGGCGCTGGTCGGCGCCGGGGTGGTCACCGAGCAGGATGCCCGGGCCTGGACGTCGTGGCAGGTCGGGGACGCGCCGGCGATGGTGGACGAGGTGGTTCGCCGGGCCCGGCTCGCGCGTGCGTCCGAACCGGAGCGTTGGCCATGATCGCGTCCCGGATCGACACCACGATCGAGTCGACCGCGCGGGTCCGGCTGGCGACGCTGCCGACCCCGTTGCACCGCGTGCCGCGCCTGGAGCGGGCGTTCGGGTCCGGGCCGCTGTACGTCAAGCGGGACGACCTCACCGGATTCGCGGTGGCCGGCAACAAGGCCCGGTCGCTAGAGTTCCTGCTCGGTGCGGCGCTCGCCCAGGACTGCGATGTGCTCGTCGCGGCGGGCAGCCCCAGCTCGAACTTCTGCGCGGCCGCGGCGGTCGCGGCGCGCTTCGCCGGCCTGGACTGCGAACTGCTGTTCCCCGGACCACCGCCGACGGCGCCGTCGGTCAACGTCGAACTGGCGCGCGCCGCGGGCGCCCGCCTGCGGTTTCATGCCGCGCCCACCCGCGAGGAACTGGACGACGCGGTGCTCCGGCACGCCGAGCTACTCCGGGCCGCGGGTCGCCGGCCCTACCCGTTACCCAGGGGCGGGGCGACGGCGGCCGGCGCCCTGGGCTACGCACACGCGGCGGCCGAGCTCGCCGAGCAGTGCCGCGCAACCGGGTTCACGCCCCGAACCGTGGTGGTGCCGACCGGCTCCGGTGGAACGCAGGCCGGAATCGTGGCCGGCCAAGCAGCTTTCGGCCTGCCCTGGCGGGTCATCGGTGCCTCGGTGAGCCGGCCGGCGGGTTCGGTGACGGATCGGATCCTGGTGTTGGCCAGACAGTGTGCGGCGATGATCGGGCCGGCCCGGCCCACCGAGACGGATGTCGACGTCCGGGACTGCCGCGGCGCCGGCTTCGGCGTGGCCGGGGCGGCCGACCGGGCAACCGCGACTCTGGCGTTGCAGCGCGAGGGTCTGCTGCTCGACGACTACTACGGCGCGAAGGCGATGACATTGTTCCGGACCCTGCTCGCCGCCGGCGCGCCGACGCCTGCGGTCTACTGGCACACCGGGGGCATCCCCGCGGCCCTGGCCGCGCTGCGCGAATGGGGGACCCCCGCATGACGACACAGACCAGGCGCAGCGGCCCGCCGCAGGGGTCGGCCGCGCCGGAACTGGTGGACAGCGGATTCGCCCTGGAGAACGCGGACGCGCCCTTCCTGCACGACGGGCTGAACCTTGCCGACCTCGCGCACGTGCTGGACCTGTTGCGGCGCACCATCATTCCCGCGCCGGCCGCCCGGGACCTGGTCCGTCTGCTGCTGGCCGTGCAGCGGATGCCGGCGCAGGACTTCCCGTACGACCCGGCGTTCGGCGAGCCCTACAACTCCCGCGAACGCTTCTTCGTCGAGCGACTCGGCGACGTCGCCGGCTGGTTGCACGCCGGACGGCCGCGGCGGGAGGCGGCCCGGATCGCGCTGCGCATCCACGTACGGGATCAGTTGCTCACCCTGATCGACGAGATCGTCGAGTTCGCAAGGGAAGTCACCGCGCTGGCCGGCCGGCACGTCGACACGTTGATGCCAGACCAGACCTACCTGCAGCAGGCGCAGCCGTCCACTTTCGGGCACTACGTGCTGTCCTTCGCCTATCCGGCGCTGCGGGACGGCCGCCGTCTGCTGGCCGAGTTCGACGACATCAACCGCAGTCCCGGCGGCGCCGGCTGCGTCAACGGCACCCGACTGCTGGACGACCGTGGGTTCGTTGCCCGCGCACTGGGCTTCGACGCGGTGATCGAGCACACCCGGGACGCCATGTGGCAGATCGACGGGCTGATCCATGTGCTGGCCACCGCGGCCAGCCTGCTGTCCACCCAGAGCAAGCTGGCCGAGGACCTGGAGATCTGGTCCAGCAGCGAGTTCGACTTCGTCGATCTCGCCGATGCCTACACCCGGTCGAGCATCCTGATGCCGCAGAAGCGCAACCCCTACTCGCTGGCCATCGTCCGCGGCGCGTCCGGCGTGCTGATCGGGCGGCTGACCGGCTTTCTCGCCGTCGCCAAGAGCCCGTCGGCGCGCAGCGACAACCTGATCTTCGCCTACGGCGAGGTGCCACGGGCGCTGGACCTGACCATTCGGGTCACCCGGCTGATGACCGGGGTGGCCCGGACGTTGAGGGTGAACGCCGAGCGGATGGCGCAGGAGCTCGACGCCGGGTACACCCAGGCCACCGACCTGTGCGAGTACATCGTCAGCGAATGCCAGATCGATTACCGGACGGCCTATGTCGTGGTCGGCCGGGCGGTGCGCGAGGCCAGCCGCAGCGGTGTGCCGGGCCGCCGCATCACCGGGGCGATGCTCGACGCCGCCGCGCTGGCCGAGACGGGCCGGTCCTTTCAGCTGGCCGGACGGGATCTGTCCGCCGCGCTTGACCCGCGGGCGATCGTCGACTCCCGGGTGGGCACCGGTGGGGCGGCGGCGGAGTCGGTGCGGGCGATGACCGGGCAGTGCCGGCAACTCGCCGACGACCTGCACATCGACCTGACCCGGCGGCGGGATCGGCTCGACGACGCGCGGGACGACCTGCTCCGCCGGGCCGAGAGCGTCGCCGCCGAGGAGTCGCCATGACCACCGATTCGCCGAAGGTCGTGCTGCCGCAGGATGTCTCGGTGATCAACATCGGGCTGTCGCTGTTCGCCGACGCCGTCCGG
>DATDBV010000215.1:0-2299 GCA_036524715.1 Nakamurella sp.
CTCGCCGCACAAGGCGCCCTTCCCTGGTCGCATCGCCTCCAGGCACGTTTCCAGGCGCGCCGAAAACGCCGACCGTCGCGCACTCGAATCAGCGTGCGCGACACCGGCGAACGGGACGACGCCTCTTCCCCTTGCCCGACGCCGTCACACGAATTGCGCCTCGCTCGACCATTTCTCTGCACACGGGGAGCGGGCGGCGCGGAGCGAGGAGCCACGCCGACACGGGACCGCGACGGGCACGATCCTCGCTTACCGTAGTTCAACAGTCACAGCAGTCACAAGAGCACCAGGGGTTCCCCCTTTATCAGAAGGCGACACGGGCCCCAAGGAGACACGCCGAAAGTTCGCCTGGTCGGGGGACCCGGCCCACCCATTCGACAGCAGGGCTGTCGGGTGCGGCGTAGAGACTCTTGCCGATGCAAACCGGCCCGGCCGGAAGCTGCCGTGCGAGCCTGACGTTGGACGTACCACGACGGCGGCAGGTGCGGACGTCACCGCAACGGGCGATGAGGACATCGAGAACATGACACGACGAGGCTGGCTGCTCTTCGCAGCGCTGAGCCTGATCTGGGGGGTCCCGTACCTGCTGATCAAGGTCGCGGTGACGGAGGTCGACCCGCTCGTCGTCGCCTTCGGCCGCACCCTGATCGGCGCGCTGGTCCTGCTGCCGGTGGCCCTGCACCGACGCGTGCTGGGCCCCGTGTTCCGGCGGTGGCGGGTCCTGCTGGTCTACACCGTGATCGAGATGAGCGGCCCGTGGCTCCTGCTCGGGCACGCCGAGATCAGGCTGAACAGTTCCACCGCCGGCCTGCTGCTGGCGGTGGTGCCGATGTTCGCCGCCGTCATCCTCACGGTCATGGGCCACGACCGGTTCGACGTTCGACGGATCGTCGGGCTGCTGGTCGGATTCGCCGGAGTCGCGTGCCTGGTCGGCCTGGACATCCACTTCGACGACCTGACCGCGGTCGGCCTGGTGATGCTGGTGGCCGTCGGGTACGCGGTCGGACCGATCATCATCAACCGGAAGTTCGCCGACCTGCCGCCGATCGGCGTCGTCACCGCGTCGCTGATCGTGGCCACGGTGCTGTACGCGCCGTTCACCGCGCTGTCCTGGCCGGTGCAGATGACCACGGACGCCGCCTGGTCGATCGCCGGGCTCGGCGTCATCTGCACCGCGCTGGCGTTCCTGGTGTTCTTCGCGCTGATCGCCGAGGCGGGTCCGGCCAGGGCCACCGTGATCACCTACATCAACCCGGCCGTCGCGATCACCCTGGGTGTGCTGTTGCTGAACGAGCCGTTCACCGCCGGGATGGCGATCGGCTTCCCGCTGGTCATCCTCGGTTCCATCCTGGCCACCGCCCGCGGGCGGCACCAGCGATCGGCCGAGGTCGACCTGGTCGTCGGGACCGACGACACGGCTTCGGGTGAGCCGTCCGATCCGGACATCCGCAGATCTCGCACCATCGGCTGAACCAAAGGCACGCAAGAAGCGGCGTTCGCGCACGTCTTTGGTTCACTCGACGGCGCTCCCCAGGTGCAGCCCGAAAGTGCGGGCCCGGACCGACGTAGGGCGGGCCTGACCGGCGACCCGCCCTCCTCGGTCCCTGACGCCTCAGGCGCCCAGCGACTTGCCGGCCGAACCCAACTGCTCGCAGGCCTCGACGATGCGGTCGGCCATGGCGATCTCGCCGATCTTGTTGTAGACCCGCGGGTCGTAGGCCTTCTTGTTGCCGACCTCGCCGTCCACCTTGAGGACGCCGTCGTAGTTGGCGAACATGTGGCCGGCGATGGGCCGGGTGAACGCGTATTGGGTGTCGGTGTCGATGTTCATCTTCACCACGCCGTAGGAGACGGCCTCGGCGATCTCCTCCGCGGACGAGCCGGACCCGCCGTGGAAGACCAGGGAGAACGGCTTGGCTCCGGCCGCCAGGCCCAGCTTCTCCACCAGCGCGTCCTGGCCGTCCCGCAGCACGGCCGGCCGCAATTTGACGCCACCCGGCTTGTACACGCCGTGCACGTTGCCGAACGTCGCGGCCACGATGTACGAGTTGTTCTCCGGGGCGCCGAGCGCGTCCAGGGTCGCCAGGAAGTCGTCCGGCGACGTGTACAGCTTCTCGTTGATCTCCGCGACGACCCCGTCCTCCTCGCCGCCGACCACCCCGACCTCGATCTCCAGGATGATGTTGGCGGCCTTGGTCAGCCCGAGCAGTTCCTCGGCGATCTTCAGGTTCTCGTCCAGCGGTACCGCCGAGCCGTCCCACATGTGCGACTGGAAGATCGGCTGGCCGCCGGCCTTGAC
>DATDBV010000216.1:0-4353 GCA_036524715.1 Nakamurella sp.
AGACACCCGGGCAGTCAGCGAACAGCGGGTGGAGCTCAGCCCCAGGTTGTACAACCAGGACTTGGCCCCCACTCAACGTGTCGGTCGGAAGTGGCGTTCCTACAACATCTTCACCCTGTGGGCCAACGACGTGCACAGCCTTGGCAACTATGCCTTCGCGATCAGTCTGTTCGCCCTGGGTCTCGGGGCCTGGCAGATCCTGCTCGCGTTCCTGATCGGGGCGCTCCTGCTCTTCGGGCTCCTGAGTCTGTCCGGGTTCATGGGGGAGAAGACCGGAGTCCCGTTCCCGGTGATGAGCCGGATCGCCTTCGGCATCTATGGCGCGCAGATCGCCGCGGTCGTCCGGGGCGGTGTCGCCATTGTCTGGTTCGGCATCCAGACCTACCTGGCGTCGGTCGTGCTGCGCGTGCTGCTGATCGCGATCTTCCCGTCGCTGGACTCGATGGACTCGAACAGCATTCTGGGACTCTCGACACTCGGATGGATTTCGTTCGTCAGTCTGTGGATCATCCAGGTGGTCATCGTCAGTTACGGCATGGAGATGATCCGCAAATACGAGGCCTTCGCCGGCCCGATCATCCTGGCCAGCATGCTGGGCATCGCGATCTGGATCTTCATCCAGGCCGGCGGGTCCATCGCGCTGTCAACCGATCGGGCCCTCACCGGGGGCGAGATGTGGCGGGAGATTTTCGTCGGTGGAGCGCTGTGGATCGCCATCTACGGCACGTTCGTCCTGAATTTCTGTGACTTCACCCGCAACGCGAAGACCAAGTCGGCCATCACCCGTGGCAATTTCTTCGGCATCCCGCTGAACATGCTCTTCTTCGGTGTCATCGTCGTCGTGTTGGCCGGCGGACAGTTCAAGATCAACGGTGAGATCATCGAAAGCCCCGCCGACATCGTTCAAACGATCCCCAATACGCTCCTGCTGGTCCTGGCTTGTCTGGCGTTGATCATGGTGACCATCGCCGTCAATCTGATGGCCAACTTCGTGGCCCCGATCTATGCGCTGGCCAACCTGTTCCCACGGAAACTGAACTTCAAGCGCGCCGGACTGGTCAGCGCGGTCATCGGCCTGGTGATCCTGCCCTGGAATGTGTACAACAATCCCACGGTGATCGTTTACTTCCTCGGCGGTCTCGGTGCCATTCTCGGCCCGTTGTTCGGCGTGATCATGGCAGATTACTGGCTTATCCGGAAGACCCGGGTCAATGTCCCGGCCCTGTACTCCGAGGCGCCCAACGGTGATTGCCACTATCGCCGGGGGTTCAACATGCGCGCGATCTGGGCTCTCATTCCGGCGGCGATCATCGCGGTGATCATTGCCGTGGTACCGGCGTTCCACGCCGTGGCCGGCTTCTCCTGGTTCATCGGCGCGGGATTGGGTCTGGCCTTCTACTTGATCGTGGCCGACCGGAAGATGCCGATCAACGAGGTCGACGGCGAATCGATCGCGGTGCCCAGCGTCCACTAGCCACCGGATTTCACTGGCGATGTCCCATTGACCGAAGGAGAGTTGCAGTGCGAATTCTTGTGGTGAATGTCAATACCACCGAATCCATGACCGAAGCCATCGGCAAGCAGGCGGCGGCGGTTGCCCGGCCGGAGACGGAGATCGTGGCGCTGACCCCGCTGTTCGGGGCCGAATCGGTCGAAGGCAACTACGAGAGCTATCTGGCCGCAATCGCCGTCATGGAGACGGTGCGCGCCTACCCGGACTCGTTCGATGCCGTCATCCAGGCCGGTTACGGCGAACACGGCAGGGAGGGACTGCAGGAACTACTGGACGTACCGGTTGTCGACATCACGGAGGCCGCAGCCAGCACGGCCATGTTCCTCGGCCATCGTTACTCGGTGGTCACAACGCTGGACCGCACCGTCCCGCTGATCGAGGATCGACTGAAGTTGGCCGGTCTCGATGCCCGGTGCGCTTCGGTACGGGCGAGCGGCATGGCCGTCCTGGATTTGGAGAGTGACCCTGACGCCGCCGTCGAAGCCATAGTCGACCAGTCAGTCCGCGCCGTCGAGGACGACAGGGCCGAGGTCATCTGCCTGGGTTGCGGCGGCATGGCCGGGCTCACCGAGCAGGTCGTGGAACGGACCGGCGTACCGGTCGTCGATGGGGTCGCCGCCGCGGTCACCATCGCGGAGTCGCTGGTGCGTCTGGGATTGACCACATCGAAAGTGCGGACCTATGCCCCGGCCCGGACGAAACGATTCAAGGACTGGCCGCGCACTGCTGCCACTGCGAACTGACGGACGGAAAGGGACCCAGGCGATGAGTGAAACGAGCGCAACGGACGCGATCCACGGAGCCGCAAACGCGACCCCGGTGGAGTACGACCTCGTCATCCGCGGACAACGGATCATGACGACGGCGGGGCAGATGCCCCGCGAGGTCGGCGTCCGGGATGGCCGGATCGTGGCCATCGAACCTCTCGGCAACGCATTGAACGGTACCGAGGTCATCGAACTGGCCGAGGACGAGGTGCTCCTGCCCGGCCTGGTGGACACCCATGTCCACGTGAACGAACCCGGCCGCACCCAGTGGGAGGGCTTCGCCTCCGCGACCCGGGCAGCAGCCGCGGGCGGCGTGACAACCATCATCGACATGCCGTTGAACAGCATCCCGCCGACCACCACGGTGGCGGCGCTGGAGCTCAAACGGGCCGCCGCCCGCGACCAGGCATTCGTCGACGTCGGCTTCTGGGGTGGCGCGATTCCCGGCAACCAGGCCGATTTGCGACCACTGCACGATGACGGGGTTTTCGGTTTCAAATGCTTCCTGCTGCACTCCGGGGTCGACGAGTTTCCGCACCTTGAAGCCGACGAGATGGAAGCGGACATGGCGGTGTTGAAGGACTTCGACTCGCTCATGATCGTCCATGCCGAAGACTCGCGGGCCATTGACCGGGCGCCGTCGGCAGAGGGCGACCAGTACCAGAGATTCCTCAATTCCCGCCCGCGTGGCGCCGAGAACATCGCCATTGCGGAAGTCATCGAGCGCGCCCGGTGGACCGGCGCCCGTGCCCACATTCTGCATCTGTCCTCATCGGATGCGCTGCCGATGATCGCCAGTGCGAAACGTGATGGCGTCCGTCTCACAGTCGAGACATGTCCGCATTATCTGACCCTGATCGCCGAGGAGATCCCGAACGGGGCGACCGCCTACAAGTGCTGCCCCCCGATCCGTGAGGTCGGCAACCGGGAATTGCTGTGGCAGGGGCTGATGGACGGGACGATCGACTGCATCGTCTCCGATCACTCGCCCAGCACGCTGGATCTGAAGGACCTGGAGAATGGTGACTTCGCCGTCGCCTGGGGTGGGGTGTCGTCGCTGCAACTCGGTTTGCCGATCATTTGGACAGAGGCCCGCCGGCGGGGTATCACCCTTGAGCAGGTTGTTGAGTGGATGTCCGCCCGCCCTGCGAAACTCGCGGGACTACCGGTGAAGGGCAAGCTCGCCCTCGGCTATGACGCCGACCTGTCGGTGTTCGCCCCGGACGAGGCGTTCGTCGTTGATGTGTCCCGTCTCAAGCACAAGAACCCGATCACGCCCTACGATCGGCGGGCGTTGTCCGGGGTGGTGCGCAGGACATTCCTGCGCGGTGCCGAAGTGGATGGCCAGACACCGACCGGCCGACTGTTGCGGCGCGGCATGGTGTAAGGCCTTGAGAGGCAGCCGTCCGCTCGCGCCGTCCAGGTGCCGGGAGATGCGGGCGCCGCACAGATTCCCATCTGCCCTCGCGGCCGCGATCCGGCAGCTCAGCGGCGTCGCCGAGGTGTCGTCATCCCGGGTGCCGGGGGTCGCTGACCACGAGCCGCCGGCAAGAGGGGCGGTCCAGCCGACCAAACCGACGAGCTCGTCGTGATTCCAGCCGAAAGTGAGAGAGCAGTGACTGATATCAGCACCGGCAGTGCGGCCGTCGAGGTTCGCGGTCCCGCGGTCCCGCGGTCGGGCGACATCCTGACCACCGACGCGCTGGCCTTCGTCGCCGAGCTGCAAAGGCGGTTCGGGCAGCGACGCAACGAGCTGTTGGCCAGGCGTACCCAACGCCGCGCCGAGGCCGCCAGCACCGGGCGGCTGGACTTCCTGCCCGACACCGAGCACGTGCGGCATGCGGACTGGGCGGTGGCCGCGGCGCCGGCCGACCTGGTTGATCGGCGGGTGGAAATCACCGGTCCGCCCGAACCGAAGATGGCCATCAACGCACTGAACTCGGGGGCCAAGGTGTGGCTGGCCGATCTCGAGGACGCGAACACCCCGCACTGGTCGAACGTCATCGGCGGGCAGGTCACCCTGTTCGACGCCATCCGCCGCCGGCTGGAATTCACCTCCCCGGAGGGCAAGGC
>DATDBV010000217.1:0-10355 GCA_036524715.1 Nakamurella sp.
GGTGGCGCTGATGGCGGCGCTGCAGGAGTCGAAGCTGAAGGTCTACGCCAACTCCCGCGTGCCGGAGTCGATGAGCTACCCGCACGAGGCCGTCGGACGAGACCACGACTCCGTGAACCTGTTCCAGCAGCGGCCCGGCGCTTGGGGGTCGGTGCGGCAGCTGATGGACGTCGGGTTCTCCATCGGCATGTTCTTCGGCGGCCAGAGCAAGCCGAAAGCGGACGGTCCGCGCGGCCTGCTCGACATCCCCGACTACCAGTCGAGAGGCCTCGGCGAGCTCGCCCAGCTCGTGCAGGTTTCAGCCTTTCCCAGCGTCTACGACCAGTGGGCCCCGGTGGCAGCAACAATCCTCGACAAGGTCGGCGGCATCGATATCCGCACCGTAGGAGCCACCGCCTCAACCTCCACATGCGCATCGAGCGGCGGGGACGCGTCGGCATTCCTGGGCCAGTGCCCGAATACGAACATGAAGGCTGAGTCACAAGGCGTCACCCCGGATGCGTTGCTGGTCACCCGGTGCGTCGCGGCGGCGTTCCCGACGATCACCGACACCTTCACCTACGCCGACCACGAGCCGACGGAGGCTCAGGCCGTCGACATCATGATCCCTGATTGGCAGACGCCGGCCGGTCAGGAGCTCGGCCACGACCTCAGCCGCTGGATCCAAGCGCACCAGGCCGAGCTGGGCGTGCAGTACGTCATCTGGTGGGGTCAGATCTGGAACGTCGAACGGAACTCTGAGGGTTGGCGCACCTACTTCGACGCCGACTCCTCCGATCCGAACCGGGCGCACCACAACCACGTCCACGTCAGCGTCTACGGCAACAAGGGCACAGGCCCGACCGCGGCGTCCGCGTCCGCCATCGGGTCCATCAACGTCGCCGACGGCAAGTGGGGCACCCCGTCGGGCGGCAAGTCGATCACGTGCGACATGCACTGCTACCCGGGCCACACCGGCGTCGACTTCCCGAACAAGACCGGCGAGCCCGTCTACAGCGCCTTCACCGGCACCGTGACCCTGTCCCAGCGCTGCCAGCATCTGGAGGCTCCTGCACCGAACTGCCGGTCTGCGGCGGCACCGCGCACCGCAGCTTCGGCAACTACATCATCGTGCAGTCGGCAGTGGACCCGAGACTTTCGACGCTGTATGCGCACCTGTCGCAGCGGCTGGTTCCGGCCGGCACGCACGTGCAGGCGGGTCAGCAGATCGGCAAGGCCGGTCATGAGGGCAATGTGATCCCGGCCGGCCCAGGCGGTGCGCACCTGCACTTCGAGGTGAAGGTCGACAACTCACCGGTCAACCCGGTGCCGTACCTGCGGCAGCACGGCGCCCTGTGAGCCGACGAGCCCGGCCTTGCCGCACACCTGGTGCACTGAGGCGGCCACGCCGGCCCCGCACCGTCGAACAGAAGGGTGCCAGCATGCCCCGTCCCACGACTGCAGCCGCCCTCCTGGTCGCGGCCCTGACCGTCGTCAGCTGCTCCGCCGACCCGGACGGCACCGCCACCCCAGCACCCACCTCGACCGTCGTCGTCGGCGCCCCGCCGTCGTCATCCAGCACGCCCACCCCAACAGCCCCGGCGACCTCCAGCGCCACAACCGCGCCCGAGCACGGCAACGTCGACCCGACCCTGACCAACGAACCGACCGACACCGCGTACCTGTCGGTGAAGGACCTCAGCGAGAAGTTCGTCGCCGCCTTCTATGACTTCGGCTTCCCCGACGGCTACGCCCGCGACCACCTCGACAGATCGCAGCCCCACATGACTGACCGGTTCTTCTACGACCAGCTGGACCTTCTAGAGAACTCCGGGGCCAACGCCGACCCGACCTGGCAGCAGATCACCCGGGCACGGACCCGCAGTGTCGTCGACATCGGCCCGGTGCTGCCCGGCTACGTCCGCAGCACCAAGGCCGTCTCCCGGGTAGAGGTCCGCATCGCCATTGTCGCCGCCGATAGCCATGGCGGCACCGACACCGTGCCAGCCGCGGCCACCCAGCAGTACGCACTGCTCACCTTCGCCAAGGTGACAGGACAGTGGAAGGTCGACAACTCCGAGCTGGTGCGGTCCTAGACGACGAGCGCAGCGCGCTACGGCACTGCTGACGCGTCCCAATCTGTGCCGAAACGTCCCAAGTAAGTGACGAACGTCCTTAAACGTCCATCACGAAACCGCCCATTCCGCACACCTGATGCTGGTGAGTGCCAGACGAACCCTTCTCTCCGACCTCGAACGCGCCCGTCGCGCAACCTGTGTCGCGGCAGTTCGGGTGGGTGTGGACGTCGACGATCCCACCCTGGGGTTGCGGATCCTCGACCAGGCTGTGGCCGACACGGTCGGTTTCGGTGCGCAGCCGCGGCCCGGCCAGGTGGCGCTCACCGAGGACATCATCGAGACGCTGCGGACCAACCCGGGCGCCGAGCTCGGTGTCGACGGTGGCCGGCGTATCGCAGCCGCGGCCACGGGTGTCGGAAAGTCGTTTGCCCAGCTGGCACCGGCCGCCGCTGCCGCACTGGCCGGTCAGCGAACCGTGATCTCGACCGAGTCGCTGTCGCTGCAGGCCCAGCTCCTGGAGAAGGACGGCCCGGTCATCCAGCAGGCTTGCGAGACGGTCACCGGCGTCCGGCCCACCATCGCGGTGCACAAAGGGTGGGCCAACTTCTCCTGCTTTTCTGGGGACGAGAGGTTCATGACCCCATCGGGCGCTCAGCGATTCCGCGACACCGTGGGCCATAGCGTGCTGGTGCTCGACGGCAACCGACAGTGGACGCTCGCCGAGATCCGCTCCTTCGGCAGGCAGCGGCTTGTACGACTGAATGTTTCGAGAGGAAAGGAGCAGCGTGAGATCCTGACAACTGCAGAGCACCGGTGGTTCGTCAATCCAAATGCGAACTACGAGCGCAATATCGAGACTTTGACCACTGACTTGAGGCCCGGCGACCGGCTGGCGTACGCGGCTTTGAATAACAAGACCCTCGGACGGTCTCGCCCGTCACCTGTTGGTGTTTGCGCGGGAATGGTGTCTGGCGACGGATCCCGCTTTCGCAGCACAGATGGCGGGACACATCAGGGAGCGGGCCACATACAACTTCACGGAAGGAAGATCGCGCTGTGTGAATGGTTTGACAGTATCGGCACCGCCAGCCAGCCATACCGTCGATCAACTCATAAAGACCCGATCGTCATGATCGCCAACCTCCCGTCGTTCAAGGATCTGCCGGATCTCACATGGAACAGCAGCTACCTCTACGGCTGGCTCGCTGGCTATTTCGCCACCGATGGGACGGTTGGAAAGGATGGAAACGCCACAATCTCGTCTTCCCGTCGCGAACACATCGAGTTCGTCGCTACAGTGTGCGACCGGCTCGGGATCGGGCACAGTACAACGATCAGCTCAAACTTCCGCAAGGGACTGAACACTCAGCGGGATGGATCCTGGCTCTTCAGAATGACCATCAGCAACGCCTGCCTCGGCGACGACTTCTTCCTGCTCGAACATCATCGCCGGCGGTACGCCGAGCACCGTCCGAGCTACAAACGATTTCGGTCAACCCGGCGCTGGACGGTTGAGTCAGTTGAACTTACGGACCGGGTCGAGGAAGTGTTCTGCGCGGTTGTCCCCACAACAGGCTCCTTCGCACTGGCCGGGAACATCCTGACGGGCAACTGCACCCGTTCCGCGCTCGACGCCGCCTACGACCTGGTTGGTGAGCCGACCGAGGAGGAGCGCAAGAAGCAGCGGGAACGTCCCGCGCTGGTGGTGTCGAAGGCCCGGCTAAAGCTGGCTGCGCTTGCCGCGACCCTGCCGCCGCTGCCCACCAAGCCGGCCTCCGGCCTCGACACCGGCGCCCTGTTCGGCAAGCCGTCCCCCGCCACGCAGCACGAGGAGGTGGCGCTGGTCGACTGGGCGCTGGAGCAGGCCGAGCAGATGGCGCTGGCCCCGTTCGACGCCGAGCAGCAGGCGGTCAGCCCCGGCGACGTCAACCGGTACCCACGCGACATTCCCCGAGGCGGCTGGGCGAAAGTGTCGGTGTCATCCAGTGACTGCCTCGGAGACGACTGCCCACTGGTCGACCTGTGCCTGCCTCGGGCGGCCAAGAACAAGGTCGCCACCGCCGACATCGTCATCACCAACCACACCCTGCTCGGCATCCAGGCCGCGAAGAACGTGCCGGTGGTCACCGGCTCCCGCACGCTGGGGACGTTCCACCACCTGATGGTCGACGAGTGCCACACCCTGCCCGGCACGGTCCGCGCCCAGGGCGCCTCCGAAATCTCCGGCAAGGCAGTCGAGAACCTACGCACCCAGATCGCCCGCGCCCTGTCCGGCCTGGAAGGCACCCCGGAGTTCGACAACCTGCTGCGCACCGGCCAGATCGCCGCCGCCCTGGTCAACCGGGCCGTCTCCGACCTTGTGACCGCGGCCGGTGGCCGCACGTTCGCCCCGGTGACCAAGCTCGGTCCCGACGACGAGCCACTCGCCGACGTCGAGGACGTGATGAAGTCGTGGCTGAGCCAGGCCGACAAGATGGTCAGGGTCAACCTGGCCGCGCAGCCGCCCGAGTCGCGCCAGACCCTGGTCTTGAAGCGACTCGCCGGCCGCATCGACAGCCTGCGTGATGCGATCGGGGCCGTCGCCGAGCACGAGGTGGGGATAGCCCGCTGGGCAGAGATGGACCTGCGGCTGGGGGCCGTGTTGCGCTCCTCCCCCGTCGATGTGGGGCCGATCCTGTCCGCCGGACTGTGGCAGGCACGCGTGGTCGCCGACCAGCAGGAGCGCGACGGCGGGCGTGCGGCCGACGAGATGATCGACTCCGATGACCCGCTGGCCGACCCCACCGGCCCGCAGGACCGCCGCCGTGACTACTACCAGCTGAACGTGGTTTGCCTGTCGGCAACAGTCCCCGCCGGGTTCGGCGCTCAGACCGGGCTGCGCGTCCCGATCACCTCCTACGAGTCCCCATTCGAGGTCGCCTACGCCGACCACACCGCCCTGTACGTCCCGCGGCTCGACGACGACGGCCTGGACCGGATCTCCAAGCCCGCCGGCAAGAGCCGGCGCCGTTTCGACACGGACGCGCACGTCGGCTGGGCGGCGGAGCAGATGGCCGAGCTGGTGGAGGCCAACGGCGGGTCCGCCCTGATTCTGTCGGCCACCACCCGGGCCGGGCAGGAGTACGCCCGGCTGCTACGCACCGTCGCCGGGGGCCGCTGGAAGGTGCTGACGCAGTGGGACGGCCGCGCGCCGCGCCGCATCGTCGCCGACTGGCGGGCCGACACAACCTCGGTCATGGTTGGCACCCGCTCGCTGATGACCGGCGTCGACGCCCCCGGCCAGACCTGCACCCTTGTCGTTGTGGACCGCATCCCCCGCGCCGCCGGGAACGTGGTCGATGACGCCCGGGTGGACGCCTTGGCCGAACGGCTGGAGCTGGACCGGTGGGCCGCCGACCGGCTCGTCTACTACGCCGACGCCCGCACCCTGCTCGCACAGGCGGCCGGCCGGCTCGTCCGAGGGGTCAACGACGGCGGGATGTGCGCCGTGATCGACCCGCGGCTGTTGAAGTCCAGCGACGTCGCCTACCCCGAGAGGACCCGCGACTTCCTGATGCGCGCATTGCGGCACTTCGGTACGAAGATCTCCGAGCTGGAGCAGGCGAAGCGCTGGCTGACGGACCGCCAGACCGGCACCGACGCCGAGGTGGCGTGAGGAGCAAGCCTGTCTGGACGGGGCGGCTGCCGTGACGGTGTCGCTCCCTTCGACGCCGACCGTCTGAGGGTGCGTCGCTGAACGATTCGCAGCCGCACACCTGACCAGACAACGGCCGATCCGGTCGTCCCATCCGAGCCGAAGGAGCACCCCTGCCCATGTCCGCGCACGGGATCCGCGCCCGACTGGTCGGGACGTTCCACGCGCCGCGCATCCACGTCACGCTGGCGAGGAACGCTCACACCCACAACGGCAAGCCCGCCCTGGTGTGGGTGAAAGGACTCCCAGACCGGGTCTGGGATCCCGCCTTGCTGTGCTGGTGGGTGACCGGTCTCGGTCCCCATCCGGGCCAGGTACTGCGACATGCGGGCATCGACCTGGACACCTCCGAGGCACCCGTCGGCAACGCCGACCCCGCAGACGTAAGCGCTGTGCTGGCCGAGCTCACCAACCCGGTGGTTCGCGCCGACTCGGCCAACCCGAACGGTGTCCTGATCCGACCGCGGCTGGCCGGCCCCACGCACGTGTCGACGGTGCTGGTCCCGATGGCGGAGAACGACCCGGAGACGGGCCGCATGTCCGCCGACCTGCTCGATCTCGTTGACCCCGCCACCGGCGCCATCCGCGCGGGGCTGAACCTTGACGCCGATGTGGCCGGCCGGGCGCAGCACGCGTGGCGCACCCGGGTGCTGGATGTCCGCGCCGGACGCGACAGAAGGGTTGTGCGTGCTGCACGACTGGCTGGCCTGTCACCGTCGTTCACCCGGTCAGGCGTCGAGGGTCGCGACGATGCTGAGGTGGCCGGTGGACCAGATTCCGCCTTGGCCGTGCTGACCAAGGCGACCGGCGGTGTACCCGTGTGGTTCGGTCTCGACCTGTACGAGTACCAGCAGCTCGGCGTGCATGCCGCCCTCGCGGGGCGGTCCCTGGTCGCAGATTCCCCCGGTGCGGGAAAGACGCGGCAGGCCCTTGCGGCTGCCGCAGCGGTGTTGGAACGCGAACGAGCACACGTCGAACGGCGACGGAGGGCGACCGGTGCCGGCATCGGGGCGGTCACCGGCCGCACGGTGATCGTCGTCCCGCCGGTCGTCCTCACCCACTGGGCCCGTGAGACGGTCCGTTCGCACCTGGGGGTCCCGGACCCGACTAGCAAGTCGGCCTGGTGGCCGCGTGATGTCCTGCCAGCCGACGGCTCACCGGCCGCAGACCGTGTGCCCGCCGATGTGGTCGTGGTGCAGCCAGGACGCCGGATGCCCGGTCTGCCCGAGCGTGGCGTGTTGATCGTCGCCGACTCGATCCTCGCGTCCCGTCCAACGCTAGTCGACGAGATCGTCAGCTGGTCTCCGAGTGTGGTGGTCTACGACGAGGCGCACCGTGCTCGGACATGGACCTCCACCCGTTCGCAGACGATCCGTGGCCTGATCACCCGCATCCGCGACACCCGCACCGCCCACCTCGGCTCGAGCTGGGGCGGCGATCCGGAGACGGGCGTGGCCTCGCTGCCGGCCCTCACCGCGCTGCCACTGACCGGCACGCCCATGTTCACGGGGTCGCCGGTGGAGATGATCCCGCTGCTGGCGATGTCTGGGCACCTGGACTGGGTGTTCGGCGGCCGGGCCGCGTTCGCGGAGCGGTTCTGCCGCCGGGACCACTTCGGCCGCTGGGTGGGTCGGACGAAGCACATGGATGAGCTGCGAAGGCTGCTCGACATTCACGTGTGGGTGCGTCGCCACAAAGCCGACATCCTGCCGTGGCTGCCGGAGAAGCGTTGGGTGACCTCCTACGTCGACGTGGCCATGGCCGACATCCGCGCCGCCCAGTCCCACCTGGACGAGATCGTCGATGCGTGGCTGGACGACCAGGCCCCGCACGAGCCGGACGAGGCCGAGGTCGAGGAGTGGTGCCGGGCCCAGATCGGGCTGCTGTCGCCGCTGCGGAAGTCGACCGGCCTGGCGAAGGTGCCGGCCGCTGTGGAGCACCTAGAGACATGGCTGGCAGGGAACCTGCCACGGCCGGATGCCACCGGCGCCTGGACTTTCGAGGAGCCGTTGGTGCTGTGGGCGCATCACCGTGAAGTGATCTCCGCGCTCGCCGACCACGCCCGCGACCTTCTGGAGGCGAAGCTGGGCACGAGCCTGCCACCGGTCGCGGTGATCGACGGCTCGACCAGCCTGGACCGCCGCACCGAGTACGTGGACGCGTTGCAGGCAAAGCATCTGGGCGTGCTAGTCTGCCAAATCACCGCTGCCGGGGTGGGTCTCACCCTGACCGCCTGCGCGAACCCGGTTTTCGTCGAGTCGGACTGGACCGCGCAGCTGATGTCGCAGGCCGAGGACCGGCACCACCGGCCCGGCCAGGACCGCGGGGTGACCCTCACCGCGCTGTGCGCGACCGGCACCCTCGACGAGCACGTGCTGAAGGTCCGCAACACGAAGGAGGATGTGGCGTCGTTGGTGGTCGGCGACCGGGCGGGACGCGCCACCCGCGACAACGACCACGACACCTCCAGCGCGTTCGCCCCCTGGGAGCTGCTGGCCGAGGTGGTGCAGCGAGTCCAGCAGGCAAGGCACAGGCCGCGCCGCAGCCGACGGGCCGCATGAGCAGCCCCGCGGGCGGGCGAACCGGTGGGTGCCGCACACCCTCGACACTGTGAGCCCGCAGACCGGCGACGCCTCCCCCACAAAGGAAGAGATCGCGGGGGCGATGCCCGAGCCGACGTTCGGGATCCACGTCCCCGACGCGCCGCCGTGCGCGCAGGCCGCGTCGCTGGCCGGGATGCTGCTGCGTATCACCCGCCAGCCCACGTGGCCCGCACTAGCCCAGGCCGTCGCCGGCGGCGACGAGAACACCCTGGTCCGGCTCGCCGAGTTTCGCCTGACCGACGAGCAGCAGAAGCTGCTGGACGAGTGGGCGGCCGTCATCGAAGTCGCCGTCGTCGAACCGAGCGGCACCGTCTGCGTCTGCTCCAGGTGCGGCGACTGGTCGGTGATCGGCTCACGCAGCGTCCCGTCGGCCTGCCGCACCACCTCCGGCTGCGCCGGCACAGTGACGAAGGCCCCGCGAGCCACCCGGGCGAAGCTGCAGGCCTCTCCGGCACCGAACACCGCATCAGCTAACAACTCGAGCCAGCTGGACGCCGGAATGGCCGCCGTCATACCGCTGTTCGGTGCTACCACGATCGAGACGGTCAACGAAACCGGCCAGGTCCTTGCCGTCGACCCGGACGAGCACTGGACCATCGCCTCGAACGAGGGCTTCGGCTTCGTCGGTGCGGATCGGCATGCCGACGCCGAGACGGACGAAGCCGGCGACTTCGATACTTGAGGCACTCGCGTGCCCATTGCGCAAAGGGTTACCGACCCGGCGGCCCGCTTGGTCGCCTTCGGGCTCAGGGGTGGCCGGCACTGGTAATTAACAGGCGTCTTCCGTTGGGCCTGGGTGGACGGAAGGACCCAAGAACTGTCACCGGCAGGGAGCAGATGCCCAAGGATCGCTCGAATTCTCAGGGCGTGCAGCCCCGAGGCTCACCCTCCCTTCGGTAGGCAGCTGCGTTTCACCTCGCCTGGTGTCCACCGAAGAGCCAGATGTGACCGGTTGGCTCTCCCGCAGATACCCCGAAGGCTAGGCGAGCCTGAATCTCGCGCACATGCCGATCAGATGCGCTGCATCGGGGCCACGCCCTTCGCCGACTGCTCAAAGACGGATCCGAATGATGGCAGACTTGGTGATGAAAGCGAGTCTGACTAGGGACGGGGCGGACGGTGCAGGCGTGGATGGCGGCGGGCCAGCTGGCCCGCGAGCTCGGAGTGCCGAAGCGCACCCTGGTCACGTCCCTGATCCGTGTCGGCCTCCGCGACCCCGGCGGCGTCGCCACAGTCAAGGCGATCAACTGGGGCTACGCCCGGCTCACCGGCTTGACCGAAGTGACCGCCGGGACCCAGGTCGCCCGCTGGCACACCCGCCGCTGCATGCGGCTGGTCAAGCAGGAGCCGCCGGGCGGGCGGGAGTGGGACCTGCTGCTGATGGCCGAGGAGGTCGACGACGTGATCGACGAGTGCGCCCGGTTGGAGGCTTCCGGCGACGTCGAGGGCATCTACGGGGTGCTCGCCACCCTCGACGACACCGTCTGCAGCGAGGTGCGGACCAGGCTGCATGCCCCCGTCACCGAAGTGGTAGCCATCCACCGCCGCGCCTGAGGACAACCCCTCCCGGAGCGTGCCGCCGGGATGGGACGGTGGGCGCATCGCCAAACCCTGGTGAGCCGCACACCTGAAGCGCGTGCCTACACGTACCACCGCCAAGGGCTCCGGCGCGCCAGCAGCGAGCAGCCCACGGCCGGTGGCGTTCACTGCACCCGAACAGCGCCCCGGCATCGGCCGGCATTGGGTTCCTGACGAGTATCAGCCCCGAATCTCCGGGACCGGCGCGGAGAAGCTGGCCCAGTCGGCGGTCGCGCCGCTGGTGGCAGTCGCCCGCGGCTACGAGACGTTGTTCCACGTCAGCCCGAAAGAGACCACGGCCCAATGTCACCGGCTCGGCATCGACAAGCGCCGCGGCCAGGGCCGCCGGTTCGCCGAGGAGCTACAACTGGGCGACATCCTCATCATGCCGTGGTACCTGGCCGACCGCGCCGTCCGCGCCCA
>DATDBV010000218.1:0-5484 GCA_036524715.1 Nakamurella sp.
TCGGCGCCGGGGTGCTGATGTGCCTGATGGCCCGGGTCGGCAAGGGCATCAAGACCACGATGCTGCTGCACTGGGCGACCAACTCGCTGGGCTTCTTCGCCGCCTGGCTGCTCCTGCAGTAGCGCCCGCCCGGCCCGGCGCCCCGCCCCCCACCCGTCCCTCTCTTCCCGGCGCCCCGCCCCGACCCCCGCCCGCCCCCGCCCGTCCCCTCTCCCGCTGTTGATCATGGCGCCGCGTCATCGAAAAGTCGGCGTGTCGTGGATTTCGTCGGTGTGTCTCCGGCAGAGCGGCATGATCAACCGGAGAGGTGCGGCCGGCCGAGCGGCATGATCTCGGAGAGGTGGGGCCGGCAGAGCGGCATGATCAACCGGAGAGGTGCGGCCGGCGGGGGGACGACCCCAGGCGGGTGCCGGTCCGCGGAGCGACGTAACCTGACCGGATTATGCGGATCACCAAGTTGGGCCACTCGTGCCTGCACATCGTCGACGAGGCGGCCAGCATCCTCATCGATCCGGGCACCTTCTCGGGCGCGTTCGAGCGGCTCACCGACCTGACCGCGGTGCTGGTCACGCACCAGCATCCGGATCACGTCGCACCCGAACGACTCAGGGCCGTGCTCACGGCCAATCCGGGCGTCCCGCTCTATGTCGACCCCGACACCGTCGCCGTCCTGGCCGGCCAGGACATCGAGGCCACCGCGGTGCAGACCGGCGACGTGCTCGAGCTGGGCACCCAGGTCGAGGCATGGGTGGTCGACCATGCGATCATCTACGGCGATCTGCCCGGCATCACCAACGCCTGTTACCTGGTCGGCGACCGGCTGTTCCATCCGGGCGACTCCTTCACCCTGCCCGGCCGCGACGTGGACATCCTGGCGCTGCCGGTCTCGGCGCCGTGGATGGCGGTGAAGGAAGCCGTCGACTACCTCCACGAGGTCGCGCCGACGATCGCCGTGCCGATCCACGAGAAGGTGCTGGCCAACCCGGCGATGGTGTACGGGCTGATCGACCGGCTGGCTCCGGAGGTCACCCGGTGGGTCGATCTGGACGACGGGCAACCGCAGGACCTGTAAGGACCAACCGCCCCTGAACAAAGCCGGCGCCCCGACCACGGGCCGGCGGAGGATCTCGGATGACGGACGCCGCCCAGGACGACACCGGCACATCGACCGGAACAGTCACCGCGCAGCGGGGCCGGTGGCGCCTGCGCCGACGCCCCGACGACAACCCGGAACGCCCCGACTACGCGGTCGTCCGGCGGTTGGTGCTCGGTTCGGCGCTGATGCTGTTCCTCGAGCTGGCACTGATCCGCTGGCTCGGTGCCAACGTGGTGCACCTGAGCTACTTCTCCAACTTCGTGCTGCTCGGCTCGTTTCTGGGCATCGGCCTCGGGTTCCTGATCGCCCGGAAGCGGTGGTCGGTGCTACCGGCCGCGCCGGTCATCCTGGCCGCCCTGGTGATTTTGACGTTCCTGGAGCCGGTGACGATCGACCGGGCCGGCGACGACGTCATCTACTTCACCTCCCTGCACACCTCCGGCCCGCCGTCGTGGCTGGTGCTGCCGATCATCTTCGTGTTGGTGGCGGCCTGCCTGGCCGGTCCGGCCGAGGCGGTCGGCCGCTGCTTCGCCGACCTGCGCCCGCTCACCGCCTACCGCTGGGATCTGGTCGGCTCGCTAATCGGCATCCTGTCGTTCACCGCGCTGTCCTTCCTGCGGGCGCCGTCGGTGGTCTGGGGGATCCTGGTCACCGTCGGGTTCGTGCTGCTCATCGACGGCTGGAAGCGCTGGCTGTCCGCCGCCGGCGGGTTGGCCATGGTCGCGTTCCTGCTGGTCGAGACGCTGACGCCGGGCATCTCCTGGTCGCCGTACTACAAGATCCACACCGAAGACCGGGTCCTCGCCGATGCGCCGATCATCGACATCTCGGTCAACGGGGTGCCGCACCAGATCATGCGGCCAGCGGTGGTGCGACTGCAGGAGGAGGCCCAGTACGGCCTGCCCTACGAGCGCGCCCCGGAGAACCCGCTGGGCAACGTGCTGATCATCGGCGCGGGATCCGGATCCGACGTGGCGATCGCGTTGTCCAAGGGTGCACGGCATGTCGACGCCGTCGACATCGACCCCCGGATCATGGAGATCGGCGTCGAGAAGAACCCGGACCACCCGTACGCAGACCCCCGGGTGACCCGGTATGTCAACGACGGGCGCGCCTTCCTGGAGACCACCGACACCAGATACGACCTGATCCTGTTCGCGCTGCCCGACTCCCTGGCGCTGGTCACCGGGGCCTCGCAGATCCGGCTGGAGAGCTTCCTGTTCACCGAACAGGCGCTGACCGCGGCCCGCGAGCACCTCACCGACGACGGCATGTTCGCGATGTACAACTACTACCGCGAGGACTGGCTGATCGACCGGCTGGCCGGCACCGCCGCCGCCGCGTTCGACCACACCCCGTGTGTGGACAAGGTCGGCGGCGGGCAGGCAGTGGTCAGCGCCGCGCTGCACGAGGACAACCAGTCCTGTGCCGGCACCTGGACGCCGGTCGGGGTGGTGATCGCGCCGGCCACCGACGACCGGCCGTTCCTGTACTACCAGGGCGGTTCCATCCCGGCGATCTACCTGTGGACGCTGGCCGGCATCCTGCTCATCTCGCTGATCGCCGTCCGCGCGCTGGGCGGGCCGTTCCGGGCCATGCGGCCGTACGCCGACCTGTTCTTCATGGGCGCGGCGTTCCTGCTCCTGGAGACCAAGAACATCGCGACGTTCGCGTTGCTGTTCGGCACCACCTGGCTGGTGAATGCGATGGTCTTCGCCGGCGTGCTGGTGATCGTGCTTGCCGCGGTGGAAACCACGAGACGGTTCCGCACGCCGCCGCTACCGCTGGTGTTCGCGGGCATCGCCGTGTCGCTGGCCGTCTCGTACTTCGTGGAACCGGAATGGCTGCTGACCCTGCCGCTCTGGCCGCGGCTGATCGTGGCGATCCTGCTGGCCTTCATCCCGATCTACCTGGCCAACGTCGCGTTCTCCAAGCGATTCGGCGCGTCCGACGACTCCCGCTCGGCCTTCGGGCTGAATCTGCTCGGCGCGATGCTGGGTGGGTGCATGGAATACCTGGCCCTGCTCACCGGGTACCGGAATCTGCTGGTGCTCGTCGCCGCGCTCTACCTGTGCGCGTTCCTGCTCACCCCCCGCAAGGGTGTGGTCACCATCTGACCGCGCGGATCAACCATGCCCGCGCGGCACAATCGCGGTCAGTTGATCCGCGCGCAGCAGGTCGCGAGCCGCAAGCGCCGTCACACCCGACCATCGGCCGGTGTCCCATGGGCATGACGCTGACGACCGAACCCGCCCGCCGCACCCTGAGCCATTCGCCCCGGGCGCGCGTTCCGCTGGATCCACCCACCGGCTGGATCGCCCGGCTGGTGGACCGCGCGGCGGCCCGCAGGTTCGGCGGTTCCGCCGATCCGCTGCGGGCGATGCTGCACAACCCGAGGGTGCTGCGCGCAAACCTGGCCCTGGAGGCCGGGGTGTCCCGGTTCAAGACGCTGCACCCGCATCTGCAGATGCTCGCCGTGATGACCACGGCGGCCCGCATCGAGTGCGGTTGGTGCATGGACTTCGGCTTCTTCGAGGCGCACTCTCGCGGGGTGGACCCTGCCAAGCTGGAACAGGTGCCGACCTGGCGGACCAGCGACGCGTTCACCCCGCTCGAGCGACGGGTGATGGAGTTCGCCGAGGCGGCCACCGCCACCCCGCCCGAAGTGACCGACGAGATGACCCGGGCCCTGCGTGCCGATCTCGGTGACGATGGACTGGTCGAGCTGACCATGCTGGTGGCCGTGGAGAACCTGCGGTCCCGCTTCAACTCGACCCTCGGCCTGTCGTCACAGGGTTTCTCCGAGTCCTGCCGGGTGCCGGGCACATGACCGCCGGCGACGACCCCGGACTCGAGGTCTTTCTCCGGCACCGGGACCTGCTGTTCACCATCGCCTACGAGATCACCGGGTCGGTCACCGATGCGGAGGACGTCGTGCAGGAGAGCTATCTGCGCTGGCGGGACGCCGTCGCCGGGACCCCCGAGATTCGCAGTCCGCGGGCGTACCTGGCCCGGATCGCGACGCGGCAGGCACTGAACCGCAACCGCGGCAACGCCCGCCGGCGGGAGGACTACGTCGGCCCGTGGCTGCCCGAGCCGCTGGTCACCGCGCCCGATGTGGCCGACGACGCGGTGCTGGCCGACTCGGTGTCGATGGCGATGATGGTCGTCCTCGACTCGCTGACCCCTGACGAGCGGGCGGTGTTCGTGCTGCGCGAGGTGTTCGCCTTCGGGCATGACGAGATCGCAGAGGCGATCGGCAAGTCGCCGGCCGCCGTGCGGCAGATCGCGCACCGGGCCCGGTCCGGCGTGCAGGCCCATCGACCCGGACTCGACGCACCGCAGCCGCAGACGCCCGCGGCGCAGCAGGTCGCCGAGCGGTTCCTGCTGGCCGCGGCGACCGGGGACCTGCGGGACCTGCTCGACGTGCTCGCCCCCGACGTCGTGCTGACCAGTGACAGCGGCGGCAAGGTGACGGCCAACCGCCGGCCGATCCGGACCGCGGACAAGGTGGGCCGCTTCCTCATCGGCATCCGGAGCAAAGGCCTGGTCGGGGACGTCCGGCTGGAGCCGGTGCTGGTCAACGGCCGACCCGGCGTGCTCGGATACCTGGACGGCGTGCTGGACACGGTGCTGACCTGGGACGTCGTCGACGACCGGGTCGCCGCCATCTATCTCGTCCGCAACCCGGACAAGGTCGGGACGGCCGAGCGGACGCGCACGGTGACCCGCTGAACTCGCACCCCAATCGAGGGAGGAGTTTCGGCCCTTCCGCTCACCCGGGAATGACCGAAAGTCCTCCCTCGATCACCGACCGCCCGGATCAGTTGGCAGACTCGGCCCCATGGCATGGGTAATCCTGATCATGTCCGGGCTACTCGAGGCCGGCTGGGCGTTGTCGTTGAAGGCGTCCGACGGGCTGTCGAAGCTGTGGCCGTCGGTGGCGTTCTTCGTGCTGCTCGCGCTGTCCATGGCGGGTCTGATGATCGCGTTGAAGACACTGCCGGTCGGTCCGGCCTACGCGGTATGGGTGGGCATCGGGGCGGTGCTGACGGCCATCATCGGCATCATCTCGTTCGGCGACCCGGTGAACGCGCTGACCATCGGCTCGATCGTGCTGATCATCGCCGGCGTGGTCGGCCTGCAACTGGCCGGCGCCGGCCACTGACTGCCATCGCCCCTGGGGCACGCCGTCCCCTCTCACCACCAGTTGATCATGCAGGAGGTGTTCTTCTGAAGCGCCGGAAGAACACCTACTGCATGATCAAGTGAAATGGGAGGCCCGGGCGACGGTCAGCCGATCCAGTCGCTGAACGGCCGCCCGGAGAGCAGCTGGTACGCCTCGATGTACCGGGACCGGGTGGCCCCGATGACGTTGTCCGGCAGCG
>DATDBV010000219.1:0-5710 GCA_036524715.1 Nakamurella sp.
GCCCGCGCGAACGAGCAGGGCACGATGTCCAGGTCCTTGATCGTGGAGAAGACCACCGGGTCGGCGACATCCGTTCGCGGGGTGGCCACCTCGGTCTCCCGGCGCACGACGACGGTCTGCGGTTGCGGCGCCGACAGCCAGCAGGTGACCCTCCCCCGGGCCGCGGCCGGCGGCCGCAGCTCGACCCCGATCAGTTCCAGGAACTTGATGTAGTGCCGGTCGGGCACCCGGTTGAGCCGGTAGATCAGCTGGTCGACCATCTGCGCGAACGCCTCGATCAGGGTGACCCCAGGATCGGACACGTTATGGTCGGTCCACTCCGGACAGCGTTGCTGGACCAGGCGTTTCGCGTCGTCGACGAGGTCCTGGAAGTGCCGGTCGTCCAGGTTGGGGGCGGGTAGCACCATGGTTCAGCCCCTCCGCTCGGCGGCCGCCAGGCCCGCGGGGATGACCGCTGAGACCGCCCCGATCACCTGCGGTTCGGGCTCCTGCGGGATCACGTAGAACGGGAACACCAGGTTCCGCGGATCGTTGATCCCCCGGATCGAATAGTGGATGTCGATGTACAGGGTGCCCAGGTCGGCGTCGTCGAAGCTGACCAGCACGTCGTGGACGGTGATCCGCGGCTCCCACATCTCCAGCGCGTACCGCACGTCGGAGGCGATCGCCCCGGCGGTGGATGCGTTGATCGGCGCGAACACATGGTCGTGCACGCGGCAGCCGAACTCCGGACGCATCGGCCGCTCCCCCGGCGCGGTGGCCAGGATCAGCCGGATCGCCTCCTCGATCTCCCGCTCCCGGACGACCAGGGCCACCCCACCGGTGGCGTCGGTGGCCAGCGGGAAGGCCCAGCCGGCGCCGACGAAATCAACTCCAGTCATGGCTTCCTCCCACTGTCAGCCGCCGATCATGACGGTCGGCGCGCCGGCGACGATCGGTGCGCCGCAGGCGGACAGGTCGCCCATCCGGGCGGCCGGTAGGCCGCCGATGAGCACGGTCGGGCAGCCGGGCGGCACGATCGCGGTGGGCGGGTGCACGGCCGGCGGGGGGAACGAGCAGATGTGCGGGGTGCCGACGGTGGCCGCGGGCATGCCTGCGATCAGCACGGTCGGCACGCCGGGCGGCCCGATGACCCCGGGGTGGCCGGTCGGGTCGCCGACCCGGGCGGCTGGTGGCATATCGGTCACTTCCCTCGCGCAGTTGAATGTCTCAGTTGATCTTCACCAGGGAGCCCTGGATCGTCATGACGCCGCTGGCCTTGACCTCGGTGCTGGCCTGGCCCTCGAGCTTGGCGGTGGTGCCCTTGAGCGACAGCTGCCCGTTGGTCTGCACGTCGACGCCACCGCTGCCGCCGTCGATCTTCACCCCGTTGGTGGAGGTGATGGACACCTCGCCCCCCTTGAGCTCCAGCTTGCTGCTGGCGGAGTCGATCATCACCCCACCCTTGCCCTCGATGAGGATCTTGCCGTCGCTGTGCACGGTGATCTTGGTGTCGACCGAGTCCATCTTCAATTGCAGCTTGTCGCCGGTGGTGGACATCGTGATGCCCTCGGTGCGGCCGTCCTCGTCGATCAGGTCGATGCGGTGGCCACGGCGGGACACGAACGAGCGCCGGTTGATCGCGCCGGAACTGCCGTCGATCAGGTCGGGGGTGCCGGTCGGCGGGGTGTCGACGCCGTTGTACAGGCCGCCGAGCACGTAGGGCCGGCGGATGTCGCCCTGCTCGAACAGCACCAGCACCTCGTCGCCGACCTCGGGCAGCACCATGGCCCCGCGGTCCTTGCCGGCTCCGGGCTGCACGGTACGAGCCCAGTCGCTGACGTAGGTGTCGGACAGCCACGGGAACGTCAGCTTGACCCGGGCCTGCTTGAGCGGATCGTTGGCGTCGCTGATCTGGGCGACGACCGGACCCTGGCCGAGCTTGCCGGTGCCGCCGCCGTTGGCCAGCCCGTACAGGCTGCGTTCCGACCGGCCGGTGACCGAGAAGGTGGTGGTGTAGCCGGTGTTCGGGTCGTACCGGTGGTGGCTGGCGGTGATGATGTACTTGCCGTCGAACGGGGCGCCCACGTTGACGACCGAGATCGCCGCGCCGGCATGTAGTTTCGGATTGCCCCGAGCGACACCTTCGAATTCGGCGAAGGCCCCGGCGATCTGCTCGGCGATGGCCGCGGCGGCTGTGTCCACCTCGGCCTGGCTACGGAAGGCGACGTCGGTCGCGACGTACACGGGATCGCCGAACTTCTTGGCGATGTCGACCGGGTTGTAGGCGGCCAGCACCGCGGCCGTGGTCTGCGCGGGGGCGGTGGCGATGAACGCCTTCTTCTGGGCCAGGTCCCAGCCGCGCGCCTGCACCTCCTTCACCTGCTCGGCCGCGGTGATCAGCGACCGGAAGCGCAGCAGGTCGGTGCCCAGCTTGAGCACCAGCGGATTCTGCTGCTCCGGACCCCCACCGCCGTCGGGTGCGGTGTCCGCCTTCTTCGGCTTGCCGAAGAAGAACTTGCCGTCCCGGACGGCGATCTCGTACCCGATCTCCCGGGCCAGGCCGTCCAGAAACTCGAAGTCGGTCACCCCACCCTGGGACAGGTGCTCGTAGACGGTGGTGGTCGACTCGACCTCGCCGATGGACAGGCCGGCCCGCTGGGCCACCTTGGTGGCGACGTCGGAGGCCGTGCTCTGGGTGTACGACTCGGTGCGCCGCCCCCGGAGCAGGCGGTTGGCCTGGTCGTAACCGCGGATCACGGTGAACGTGCCAGTGGCGTCGTACTCGGCCTCCAGCGCGGTGATCTCGCCCTCGATGAGCTGCTGCGGGCTGGGCGTCGCGTCGCTGGTAACCGAGACCTTCACCTTGGAGCCGATCTTCGCGCCGGACTTGGTGATGACCAGCCGGTCCGGGTCACGGAACCGGAGCAGGAAGAAGTCGGGCAGCCGCAGGCTGTCGTCGACGACGGCGGAGATCAGCAGCGCCTTGGCGTCGGCGGCCAGCGGGGAACCGTCGATGTCGACCAGGAAACTGGAGGAGGTGGGGGCCATCAGGTCACCGGCGTCAGTAGTTCGGACGCCGACGGGAGCATCAGCACGCTGCCCAACGGCAGGCGGGCCGGGTCGTCGATGCGGTTGAAGTTGGCCAACGGACGCCACATCGTCGGGTCGCCGTACTCGCGATAGGCGATGGACGCCAGCGTGTCGCCGGTGACGACGCGGTGGATGCTGCGCGCGGCAATGGATCCCGACGTCGGGTTTTGCTTGCCCTTTTCCTGCGGCATCTCCTGGAGGGTCACGCTGCACAGCGCGCGGATCGGGGTGCCCTCGGGCGTGAACAGGGTGTACTTGGCGCTGACCTGGGTGACGTAGGCGGGGAAGCTCTTGATCGCGCCCCACTGGAAGACGACCAGCGGCGGCATCGGCTTGTCGTTGGCGTGCGTCTTGTCAGTCGGGGTGCAGCAGGCGAACAGCTTGTCCACCGCCTCCACCACGGATCCGTCGTGCTTGGCGGTGGCGTCGAAGAACATCTCCAGGGTGAGTTGGCCCGGTTCGGGGCCCTTGAACTCCGGCGGCGGCGCCGCCTTGGCCCCGTTGGTGGACTTGCTCTCCCACTTCGCCTTCTTGGCGATGGTGAGTTCCTTGGGGTTGAACTGGAACTCGATGGTGCCGATCTCGGCGTCGAGCTTGCGCCCGCCGGTGGCCGGCGACGACTCGTACATCGTCAGCTTGGCCTTCTCGACCTTCTGCGGCGTCTTGTCACCGCTGGGTGACGGCTGGGTGAGCTGGCCGCCCCCGCCGGACAGCGAGGAGCCCATCAGGCACCGCCCGGCAGGATCCCGTGGTGGGCGACCTCGAGCGTCTCGGTGGCCACCTTGGCCGAATCCAGGTTCAGGCTCGGACCGGTCCAACGCACGGGAATGACGCCGTGCAGCGACCATTCGGCGACGACAGTCTCGTCGGCGGTCATCGCCGAGATCACCATCGTGGTCGGTTTGACGCCGGTCATCATGCTGGCGAACCACGTGGTGAGGTGCTTGCTGTCCTCGCCGATCGGTCGGGTGAGCTTGACGTTGGTGAACTTCATCCGGGTCGGCAGCTGCCAGACCATGGAGTTGTTGCCGCCCTCTTCGCGCTGTTCGATGACGATCTCACAGCCAAGTCCCTCGCAGCTGTTGAACATGCCAAGGGGGAACTCGTCGATCTTGACCTTGAAGCAGACGCTGACGGCGGGATCCTTCATGTCGGCCATCGGATCTCCTCCTGGTTCTGTGATCGTTTCGGTGTCGGCGGCGGTGTGGCGGACTCGGCGGCTGTGTCAACGACGCAGGTCGGTGACCATGCCCGCGCGCTCCCGATCCATCCACAGCTCCGACTTGAGCCGGGCGGACAGCGGGTCGAACAGCCGGCGGGCCAGTTCGTCCAGGTTGGTCGGCAGAGCCTCGGCGGCACCCGCGGCAGCTCCGGCAGCCGCGCCGACGGCGCCGGTGGCCGCGCTCATCGCGCCAGTGGCCGCGCTCATCGCGCCGCCGACCCCGCCGGTGACGCCGGACGTTGCCTGACCCAACGCCCCCGCGGCGGCGCCGGACGCCGCCGAACTCGCACTCCCGACGGCGCTGTCAAGCGCCTGGCCGGCGTTGCCCGCGGCACCTGACGCCTGATCCGCGATGCCGCCGGCCCGATCCGCGAGTTCGCCAGCCGCGCCCTGCGCCGAACTCAGGTAGCCGGCCGCACTGTTCTGGGCCGAACTCAGGTACCCGCCGGCGGCCTGCTGGGCGGAATCGGCGTACCCGCGGGCGGTGTCCATGGCGCCGCCGGCATAGCCACGGGCCGTGTCCAGATATCCGCCCGCCGTGTTCTGTGCGGTGTCCGCGTAACCCCGCGCGGTGTCCAGGTAGCCGCCCGCCGTTTGCTGGGCCGAATCGGCGTACCCACGCGCCGCGTCCATCGCGTTGCCGGCGTACCCGCGGGCGGTGTCCATGGCGCTGCCTGCGTACCCGCGAGCAGTGTCGGCGGCGCTGCCCGCCGCACCGCGCGCCGAGTCCACCGCGCTGCCGGCTCGATCGACCAACCCGCCCGCCACGCCCTGGGCGGAGTCGGCCAGCCCGCCCACACTCTTGCGCGCGCTGTTCAGCAGCGACGACGCACCTGGGAGCCCGAACCGTTGCACCGCGGCGGTGTTGGCGCCGACCACGGCCGGCCGCACCTGGGTCGGCCGGAACGGCGACGTGCCACCGAGCAGCGGGGCCACCATCACCGGCGCGCGTGCCGGTGCCGGTTCGGCGGCGAGCCGCTGGACCGCAAACCCGTTGGCCAGTGGCAGTTCCGGCGAGGCGAGGGCGTCGGCAGCGGCGGGAGCCCGGGCACCGGCTACGCTCTCGGCACCGCTGGGGCTCTCGGCAGGGGCTGGAATAGCGTCGGGTGGGGTCGAACCATGGCCGACCAGTGTGTCCGCGCCGAGCGTCGGGGCGATGGGCACTTCCGGCGGCCCGGCGGCAGGCCCGTCCGTCTCGGCGGCCGACTCCTGTTCGGGCACCGCGGGCGCCGGTCCGACTGCCGACGGTCCGACTGCCGACAGTTCGGCCGCCGACGGTCTGGCTGCCGACGGCTGCGCGGATGGTTCGGGCGCTGATGTGCTCGCCTGCGCCGACTCGGCGTCTCCGGGGACGGTGGACGTCTCACTCGCCACATCGGGGGACGGCGCCGGGCGCCGGACCTGCGGCGCCGCCAC
>DATDBV010000220.1:0-3558 GCA_036524715.1 Nakamurella sp.
ATGACACAGTGGTATCGAGGGTCGGGGGGAACGAGGAAGAAGTCGCTCTCGCGAATTCGTGGCTCTCCGCCGGAATCGCGAACCCGTTGCCGGCCGTCCCGAGCGCTCTCCGCGTGGATTTCGACGCCGTACACCGTGGGACCACGGTCCGACTGACCCGCAAGTTCGCGGAGCCGGTCGACTGCGCACACCAGGAACGCAGCATCACCAGCCGACGGCTCGAACACCCGGTCGTCCTTCGTGCGGATCGCCCAATCCGCGAGGAACCGCGCCAGCTCGCCCGGAGTGAAGAACGCCCCCCGCGCCTTCCGTCGAGCCTGGTCGTCCTGCGATTCGCTTGATGGCCCGGCCGACATGCCCTCATTGTCAAACAACGATGGCTGCCCCAGCGGTCGTGACACGCGACCGAGTCGCGCGGAGGTGCGCCGGTGAGTCATGCTCGGCATCGTGGCATCGACCTCCGACAGTGTGAACAGCACGACGGTGAAAAGCACGACGGTGACCGGCTCGACGGTGAACAACTCGACCTGGGATGTGCGTCCGCTGGCCGAGGGCGACCTGCCGGAACTGATTCAACTGGACGCGGCGGCCTTCCATATCGACCCGCCGGCGGACTTCCTGACCGACATCGTCCTACCGATGCTGGAGATTCCCCGGCTGACGGGCGCGCGCGAGCGGGCGACCGGCGGCGCCCTGGTCGGCACCGCGGCGATCTTGTCCAAACGGATGACGTTCCCGGGTGGGCGGGTGCATCCGGTGGCCGCCGTCACCTACGTGGCGGTGCGCGCCGGCTGGCGTCGCCGCGGACTGCTCACCGCGATGATGCGCGATCAGCTGCACGGGCTGCACGAGTCCGGCGGTGAGGCGACGGCCATCCTGACCGCCAGCGAGGGCGCGATCTACGGCCGCTACGGGTACGGCCGGGCGATCGACTGCGCCCAGATCCGCCTCCCGCACGGTGCCGACTTCAGTCCCGCAGCGGCCACCGAATCGGTCTGCGAGGTCGATGCGGTGTCGGCCGCCGCACTGGCCCACGACCTGTGGGACCGGATGGCGCCGAACACCACCGGGCACCTCACCCGCACCGAGGCCGACTGGCGGGCCCGGTTCGCCGAACACGACTTCATGCGGCGCGGGAATTCGACCCGTCGATGGGCGGCGCACCAGGACGGGCTCGTCGGGTACCGCGTCCGTCCTGCCTGGCAGGATCGGGACGGCTCATGGCCGGTCATCGTCACCGATCTGTACGCCGCCACCCCAGTCGCGCACGCGTCGCTGTGGCGGTTCCTGCTCGACCTGGACCTCACCGACCGCGTCGAGTTCCCCCTTGGCTGGGTGGATGACCCGGTGCAGGACCTGCTGGCGGACCGGCGCAGCCTCACCCTGACCCTGCACGACCACGTCTGGCTGCGGCTGGTCGACCTGGACCGGGCGGTCGAGCTGCGCGGTTACTCCGTCCCCGCGCGGGTGGACATGCGGGTCGTCGACGAGTTCTGTCCCTGGAACGCCGGCACCTGGTGTCTGGACCTGGCCCCGGACAGCGGACAGGCGACCCGCACGTCCGCATCACCGCAGCTCGAGCTGCACATCCGGGACCTGGCGGCGTGCTTCCTCGGCGGCACCCCGCTGGCCCGACTGGCCGCCGGCGGTCAGGTCACCGGTGACCCCGATGCGCTGCGCCGCCTGGGACTGGCCCTGTCGACATCCGTGGCCCCGTGGTGCCCTGAGGGATTCTGACGTGCCATGCTGGCGGGGTGGAGCCGATCCCGCAGCCGCGCCGCCGCCGCCGGGCCGCTCGCCGCCCGTCCGGGCCTCCGGCCGACGGGAACGGGCCGACCACGGACGAAACGGCGCCGACCGACGCGCCGCCGAACCCCGCCGACCATCCCCGGCCCGCCGTCCCCCCAACCGTTCCATCACCGGCGCCGGCCGGTTCACCGGGCGGGCACCCGCCACGCCCGCCGGTTGATCGCCGACCGGCCGGCAGTGACCCCGGTCGGCGGGCCCGCCCGACCGGCCAGGACAGCGCGGAGCGCTCGCTGCGTTCACTCGTCACAACCCGGTCCACCCAGGTCTCGCCGACCGCGGCGATGCGGGCGAGAGAGGTTGCCCTGCCGGATGCGGCCGACCTGGCGGCGGCAGAGGCGGAACTGGTCATCGTCCGCCGGCACTACGTGCCGCCGACATCCCTGTCCGCCGGGCGCCGGCCCGACCGTCGCGGCGGTCCGGGGCATCCCGGGTCGCCCCAGGACTGACCTGCGGCCATCCGGTCAGGGAACCACCAGCACCGGGAATTTCTGCCGGGCGACGACCGCCCGGGAGACCGATCCGGAGGCGATCCGGTGCAGGAAGTCACCGAAGCCGGAGTGCCGCTTGCCGACCACGACACAGGCCGCGTCCCGGTCCTCGGCGATCCGGACGAGTTCGGCGCCCGCCTCGCCGGTTGTCGACAGCAACTCCCAGGTCACCCCGGCCAGGTCACCCGACTCGGTCAGCGTCCTGACCAGCTCGGCCTCGACCGCGTCCTCCGCCTCGTCGTTGATTCCCACTTCCTCGGGGATCGGCACATAACCCTCGACCATCGGCATGGCGCGTCGACGGACGTGCACCAGCAGCAGCGGTCGCCCGGTCGCCGCGGCGAGGAACGCCGCGGCCCGCAGCGGACGGCCACACGCGGTGGCATCGTCCACGCCGGCCACGATCGGCCCGCTGCGCAGGTCCGGCGGCAGGGGAATGCCGTGCGGTGACATCACCCGGTCAGGCGGCGCAGCGCCGGGCGAGAATGGGGGGGCCGACGGCGTGGAATCAAACGGTGAATCGGTGGCGGTCATGGCAACCTCCCGGCAGGACCGTCACCCGGGCATCATCCCGGTGGCTGATCCCCACCGTAGCGCGTCGCCGAGCTCGCGTGACGCAAGGCCACCGGCCGGTCCCGGTCAGTCGAACTGGGGACGCTCGGTACGGGTCCGCTTCAGCTCGAAGAAGTACGGGAAGGACGCCAGTTTCACCGTCGCGTCCCACAGCTCGCCGGCCTCCTCACCACGCGGGATTCGGGTGATCACCGGGCCGAAGAAGGCAACCCCGTTCACGTGGATGGTCGGGGTGCCGACGTCCTCGCCGACCGCTTCCATGCCGGCGCGGTGGCTGGCCCGCAGCGCCTCGTCGTAGTCGGTCGAGGTGGCGGCCTGCGCCAGCTCGGCGGGCAGACCGAGCTCGTCGAGGGCCAGTCGGATGACCTCGTCGCGATCGTCGATCTTCTCGTTGTGGATGCGCCGGCCCATCGCGGTGTACAGGGGCGCCAGGATCTCGGAGCCGTACAGCTGCTCCGCGGCGATGGCGACCCGCACCGGGCCCCAAGCTTTGGCCAGCATGGCCCGGTAGTTCTCGCTGATCGCCCGGTTCTCGTTGAGCACGGCGAGGCTCATCACGTGGAAGTGGACGTCGATCGGCCGGACCTTCTCGGCCTCCAGGATCCACCGTGAGGTGACCCAGGCGAACGGGCAGGCGGGGTCGAACCAGAAGTCGGCCCGGTCGGTCGGGGTGGTCTGGGTGGAGTCG
>DATDBV010000221.1:0-11257 GCA_036524715.1 Nakamurella sp.
CCGCCCGGCCCGGATCGACAGTGGTGATGCCGTAGTGGATCTCGTAGACACGCACCACTTGACCCCGCCACGTGCCGGCGGGGGTGGCGAACAGCTTCTCGGCCCGTCTGTCTACCGGGCCGGCCTGCTGCCGCTGACGGAGGCCGGGAACTGGCACGACGACGCCGATCTCGCCCAGGTGCGTACACGGCGTGGGGTGGTTTCGCCTACGGCCGCGGCCTGGACGGCGCCCCGGCAGACCAGGACATGCAGACGAACTACCGGCGGATCGCGGTGGCGGCCAAGAACACCGACACCCGCGAACACGACATCGCCGACTCCAACGACTATTTCCAGTATCACGGCGGCATGATCGCCACCGTGCGGGCGCTGACCGGGCAGGCGCCCCGCGCCTACATCGGCGACTCCACCAACCCGGACGCGGTCCGCATCCGCTCGCTCACCGAGGAGACCGCCCGGGTATTCCGGGCCCGGGTGGTGAACCCCCGCTGGATCGCGGCGATGCGCCGGCACGGCTACAAGGGCGCGTTCGAACTGGCCGCCACCGTCGACTAGCTGTTCGGCTACGACTACCTGTTCGGCTACGACGCCACCGCGGGGGTCGTCACCGACTGGATGTACGAGTCGCTGGCCCGCACCTACGCCCTGGACGAACAGATCCAGGCGTTCCTCAAGCATGCCAACCCCGTGGGCGCTGCGCGGCATCGTCGAGAAGCTCACCGAGGCCGCCGACCGGGGGCTGTGGGCCGAGGCGGATCCGGAGCTGCTGGCCGAGCTCGCGCAGGTGTACTTGGACGTGGAGGGTGACCAGGGGGCTGAGCGCCACAGGATGCCGGGGTTCATCGTTGCCGGCCGAGCCCGGCGCGGGTTGCGCTGATCCAAAACCCACGGAACCGGACAACACGGCGCCGGAAATGGGTATTCGATCAGCGCAAGGTCGGGCCGAGTGGGGCGAAAATGGACCTTGCGGGCATTTCGGTCGCCTAAGGGGTTCGACCGAACGGCGGGCCGGCCCCTGGCGGGTCCGTCCATCAGGTTGAACCCCGCGGCTCGGCGCCGGACGACCGAACGCAACGCTCCGAGATCCACATGCGCAGCTTTCTTCGACTGCCCGTGCGGATGTCGGGCCGGCTTGCGCGAACCGGGCTGATCATCTCGGCGCCGATTCGTACAATTCGGGCGCAATTTCGCCGGGTTGATCAGCCCGGCAGCGCGTCAGCGGAATCGGAATCGGGGGTATCCGACATATCAGGCACGATGGTTCGACCGATCAGCGACCTCCGGCGGATGCGGCGACTGCGTCGACCTCCGTCAGCGCCCGGACCAGGAAAGTCAGTTCCGGGATCTCGACCGCATCGGCCAGAACGTCGCGCAACACCGCGTCGTGCACCGGCCGGGCGCCCTCCACCAGATCGCGACCGGCACCTGTGAGCTCGGTGTAGATGCCGCGTCGGTCGTCGGCGCAGACGATCCGGGCGAGCAGGCCGCGGTCCTCCAGGCGGTTGACCAGCCTGGTCGTTGCCGACGCGGACAACGCCGCGGCCCGGCCGAGCTGCTGCATCCGCATGTGCCAGCCGTCCTGCCGGGACAGCGCGTCCAGCACCGTGTACTCGACCACCGACAGCCCGGCCGCGTCGCTCAAAGCCCGCTCCAGCCGGGTCTCGATCATCCCGTGCAGGGACGCCAGGGTGCGCCAGCCCTGAGCGCGGACCTGGACGGCGTCGTCGCCGATCCCCATGGAGAGCCACCTCACGAAGATAGTTGCTTGCGCGGGATGTCCGCGCGTGAAAGAGTCGATAGGAAGCGTGTGCAACTACCAGTGTACGCGTCACAACGACTCACACGAAAGAGGTGCGCGATGCCCGCGGGACTCATCGCCCTCGCGCTCGGCGGCTTCGGAATCGGCCTGACCGAGTTCAACATCATGGGGCTACTGCCCGAGGTGGCGGTCGACTTCGGGGTGACCGAGGCTGCCGCCGGCTGGCTGATCACCGGCTACGCGCTGGCCGTCATCGTCGGCGCGCTCGGCCTGACCGCCGCCACTACCCGGCTGCCCCGCAAGCGGGTGCTGCTGGGGCTGCTGGTGCTGTTCGTCGTCGGCAACGCGATCAGCGCCCTGGCCCCCAGCTACGGGATCATGATGGCCGGCCGGGTCGTCGCGGCGCTCTGTCACGGCGCGTTCTTCGGCATCGGCGCGGTGGTCGCGGCCAACCTGGTCGCCCCGGAACGCAAGGCTGGCGCCGTCGCGATCATGTTCACCGGCCTGACCGCGGCCAACGTGCTCGGCGTCCCGCTGGGCACCTTCATCGGCCAGCAGTTCGGTTGGCGGGCGACGTTCTGGGCCATCACCGTCATCGGCATTCTCGCCTTCATCGGCGTGCTGGCCCTGGTGCCGCAGGACCGCGGCAGCCACGTCGCCACCCGGCTCCGCGACGAAGTGGGCGCGTTCCGGGATCGGCAGGTCTGGCTGTCGATGGCGGTCACCGTCCTCGGCTTCGGCGGCATGTTCGGCGCCTTCACCTACATCGCCTACACGCTGACCGAGGTCAGTGGGTTCGCGGCGGCGACGGTGCCCTGGCTGCTGGTGCTGTTCGGTGCCGGCCTGCTGGTCGGCAACATCCTGGGCGGCCGGTTCGCCGACCGGGCGCTGGACCGCAGCCTGATCGTCATCCTCGGCGGGCTGGTGGTGGTGCTGACCGTGTTCGCCCTGACCGCGTCGAATCCGCTCGTCACCATCGTGATGATGTTCGCCATGGGCGGGTTCGGCTTCGCCACCGTGCCCGGCCTGCAGACCCGGGTGATGACGTACGCCAGTGACGCGCCGTCGCTCGCCTCGGCCGGCAACATCGCCGCGTTCAACCTCGGCAACGCCCTCGGCGCCTTCGCCGGCGGGCTGACCATCGGCGCGGGACTGGGCTACACGTCACCGATCTGGGCCGGCGCGGCGATTACCGTGGCCGCACTGGCGGTGATGGTGGTCGCCGCGCGGACGGCGCCCCGGCGGGCCCTTCAGCCGGCGTGAGTTCCGGCGCCCGCGCACGAACGGTCAGAGCCAGCGCCGGACCCGTGCGCGGTAGTCGCCGTAGGCCGGTCCGAAGCGGTCGGCGAGGTAACGCTCCTCCGGAGCGATGACGAGGCGGCGGACGGCCAGCACGGCCAGCGGCAGGGTCAGCAGGGGCCACCAGGAGCCGACGAGCAACGCGGCGCCGCCGTAGCCGACCGTCAGCCCGGTGTACATCGGATTGCGGGAGATCCGGTAGGCACCGGTGCACACCAGCGTCGAGACCGGATGGTGCGGAACGATCGTCGTGCGATGCCGGACGACGCCGACGATGCCGGCCACGGCCAGCGCGATCCCGGCACCCAGACCCGCGACGCCGAGGACCACAGTGGCCGGCCGGCCCCCGATGGACAATGACACCGTCGTCCCGCGCAGCAGCATCCCGCCGGCGAACGCCGCGGCGTAGTACAGCGGCGGCGGCACCAGGGGTACCCGGGCGCCCGACGGCCGGATCAACTCGGGCGAGACACCGCCGGTCGCGGTCACGACCTGGCCGATTCCAGCAGGGTTCCGGTGGCGTGCACGACGTCGAGGTGGTGCACCTCGGGTTCGGTCGACGGCCGGCGGCCACCGAAGGCCGCGTCGACGGCGGGATGGATCCGCTCCTCGAAGGCCCGGGTACACGCCTCCTCGGATTCCCAGACGTCGATGTACCGGAGGCGACCGTCCGACTCGCGGACGCACAGATGCAGCAGACTGCCGGCGATCGGCTCCGGGCCGAGCTTGTCGACGATGCCGCGGTAGAGACCCTCATCGATGGGGACGTCCTGGATGTAGGCGTAGACCATGACACCGACCTCCTGGTAGATTACTCCGAACCGAGTTCGGATGAATAAGGCGACGGTACGACCGATGAGCGATGGCGTCAAGGAGCAACCGGCGGGGAAACGCCCCTACCACTCACCCCGCCGGGTCGAACAGGCCACGGCGACCCGCCGCGCGGTGCTCTCGGCGGCCCGTGAGTTGTTCGTCGAGAACGGTTACTCCGCGACCACGGTCGCCGAGATCGCGCAGCGGGCAACGGTGTCGGTCGACACCGTCTACGCGACCGTCGGACGCAAGCCCGCGCTGCTCCGCGAACTCGTCGAGACCGCGATCTCCGGGGCCGATCACCCGGTGCCCGGCGAACAGCGGGACTACGTCAGCCGGATGCGGGTCGCCGGCTCGGCCCGCGAGGCGATCGCCATCTACGCGCAGGCCATCACCGCGATCCAGCAGCGGATGGCACCGGTCTTCCTGGCGTTGCGCGACGCCGCCACCGGCGACCGGGCCTGC
Source organism: Nakamurella sp. (assembly GCA_036524715.1). Taxonomy (GTDB): domain Bacteria; phylum Actinomycetota; class Actinomycetes; order Mycobacteriales; family Nakamurellaceae; genus Nakamurella. Next base: position 4,337 of record DATDBV010000221.1, read on the forward strand.
GCGGACCTGTGGGCCGAGATCGCCGGGCGGCGCGCCGCCAACATGCGCATGCTGGCCGCGGACCTGCGGCGCACCGGGGAACTCCGCGCCGACCTGTCGGACGGCCAGGTCGCCGACATCATCTGGAGCATGAACTCCGCCGAATACTGGGACCTGCTCGTCCGCGAACGGTCCTGGACCCCGGACCAGTTCGCCCGCTGGCTCACCGACGCGTGGACCCGGCTGCTCCTGGCGTGACGAGTCGGCGCAACAGGTAAGTGTCCATGATCCAGCCGTGCCGGCCGCGCAGCTCGGCCCGAACGGCGGCGAGCTGCTCGATGACCTCGTCCAGCGGTCCGCGGATCAGGGTCTGCCGGGGGTCTCCGAGGTAGGCACCCCAAAGGATTTCCAGTCCCCGCCCGATGCAGGTCCGGCACTCCAGGTCGCCGTCGAGCACCACCACGATGTTCGGCGCCCCACCGGCGATGGCGTCCGCCAGGCGACGGCCGGTGGTGATCAGCACCGGTTCGCCGATGCCGTGCAGGACGACCCCGTGCGCGGCGGCCAGCGCCTGCACCGCGCTGATCCCGGGGGTGACGTGCACGTCCAACGGCACGACGCCGCGGTCACGAATGCCGTCGACGATCCGGATCGTGCTGTCGTACAGCGCGGGATCACCCCAGACGAGGATGCCCGCGCGCTGGTCGGGCCCGACGTGGTCCAGCAGCGCCTGCTCGTAGGCCAGCACCCGGCGGTGGTGCCAGTCGATCACCGCGCCCTGGTAGTCCGGGCTGCGGCGGTCCCGTCGGGGGTCCGGGATCTCGACAACCCGGTGCCCCGGGGCGCCGTGCCGGCGCAGGATCTGCGTGCGCAGATCGACCAGGTCACGGGTCGTCTCGCCCTTGTCGACCTGCAGGACCACGTCGACGCGGCCGAGCGCGGCGACCGCCTGCAGGGTCAACTGTTCGGGGTCGCCCATGCCGATGCCGATGATCTCCAGGGTGCGCACCCGCCGATTGTGCCGCCGGTGCCGGCGAGATGGTCGTCACGTGTCGCCCCGGGCGGCCGACGGTTCCCGGGAGATCATGTGGTGGGCGAGCTCCAGACGCGAATGCACACCGAGCTTCTGGTAGATGTTGCCGAGATGGAACTGGACCGTCTTGACGCTGATGCTCATTTCGGCGGCGATCTCGCGGGTCTTCAGTCCGGTGGCCGCCAGGCGGGCAATTGCGAGTTCCTGTCGGGTCAGTCGAATCGGATCGAATTCGTCCTTCTTGGCATAGATCAACCCGCTGCCTTCGAGTTCGCGGGCGCAGCGCTCCATGTGCGGATGGGCGCCGAGGGCGGTGAACCGGTCCATGGCCAGATTCAGGTACCGGGAGGCGTCCCGGCGCCGGCCCCGCCGCCGCAGAAGCTGACCGTAGGCCAGTTCGATCAAGGCCTGGTCGAAGGGAAGGTGGAGGTCGCCGAGCTGGTCGAGCCCGTGCCGGATCGCCGATTCCGCCTCGTCCATCCGTCCCCGCGCGGCCTCCAGCCGGCCGCGGACGCGGGCGAGTCGAGCAATGCTCGACCGCCGATCACGGTCCTTGGCTTCGCGCTCGTGCCGGTCGAGGAAGGCGGCGGCCTCGTCGAGGCGATCCAGGCCGATCAGGGCGTCGGCGTACAGGTGCTGCCACGGCCAGAATCCGGGTTCGTCGATGCCGTCCCTCGGCGGCCGAACGAACAGCACCGGATCGAGCGCGGTCAGCACCGCTTCGTGGTCGCCGCGCGCCCACGCCAGCTCGGCCGCGGCCAATCCGGCCGCGAGAATCATCAGTTCGCAGTCTGTTTCGCCTGCGGACGCCTCAGCGAGATGGTCCCGGGCCGCCGACCAGTCCCCGCGATTCGCACAGATCTCGACGGCCACCCATCGGGCGAGCGGCCGCAGCCATTCGTGCCCGGTTTCCTCCAGCAGCGAGACCGCACGGTCGGCCGCCGTGCTCGCCTCGTCCCATTCCCCGCGCAGGTAGTGAGCGCGGGACAGCCAGATGTACGACCACACGGCGATCCGGATCGATCCGCTACGAAGCTGGGCGGGGGCCACCCTGGCCAAAACCTCAGGGACGGCGTCGATGTCGTCAACGACGATCTGCAGCCAGCTCCTGGCCATCGTGAGACGCCCGACGATCGAGCCCTCATCGCCGGTCACCGAATCGAGCACGGACCGGTAGGCCGCCAGCCCGTCGGGCACGCGACCCATCAGTCCCAGGCCGAGACCGTGTAGCGCGGCCACCTCCAGCCGGACCGCCTCGTCGCCGGGTACCAGCTCGATGGAACGGCGACTCCATTCGACGACGTCCGCGCCCCGGAGACGGCCGACCGAATGCAGGGTCCAACGCAGGGCCAACAGTGCCTGCAGATGTGGGTCACCGGAGGACACGGCCCGCTCCCACCCGGTGGTCAGGAGTGCTTCCGCCTCGCCGACTCGACCCCGCAGGACGGCCAGGTAACCCAGCGCGGCATCGCGCAGCGGACCGGGGGCGAACGCGGCGATCTCCGCCGAGAGCACCGAGGCCTGCGGCAGATCTCCGGCGCTGACGATGGCGTCGGCCGCGCGAAGGAGCCGCTCCTCGCGCTGATTGCGGTCCTGGCTCAACCGGCTGGCTTCCATCAGCGCCGACCCCGCGCCGGCCCAGGCCCCCCAGCTCATCTCTCGCCGGGCGAAGGCGTCCAGGCGGTCGGCGAGGCCGGGGTCGGGTGCGGAGGAGGCCGCGACCAGGTGCCGCAATGCGGTTCCGGTGTCGTCGAGCAACTCCGCCGCGCGGCGATGCAGGTGCACGCGCCGGGCCGGCGCGACGTGCTCGTACACCGCCGCCCGGATCAGGGGATGGGGAAACGTGGCGTCCCAGAAGTCGCGACTGTCGGTGGCCCGCAGGAGCCCGCCGGCGACGGCCTCCTCGAAAACGCCGACCGGCTCCGTGATGTCGGCGAGCGTCGCCGCCGTCCGCAGGGACGAGCGGACGCCGAGCACCGCGCAGGCCTCGACGAGCGACCTCGTCGACGTACTGCCGGCTTCCAGCCGCCGGACGATCTGCTCGGCGAAGACACGGGGGGCCGGCAGCGTCGGTTCCCAGGATTGCCAGCGGTCGGCCGGCAGTTCACTCAGCAGCGCACCGATGTAGAGCGGATTGCCCCTCGTGTGCTCCCGCAGTCGCTGCGCCGTCGTCAGCGAGAGGCGGGGAACGCCGCGCGCAGTCGCCAGCTCCCGGATGTCCCGCTCGCCGAGAGCGCCCAGCTGGATCGACCGGCCGGTGGACCCGTCGGCCAGCCGGACCAGTCCGTTCGGCAGCCGAACGGCATCCTCGTCGCGGGTGACGAACAGCGTGAAAACCCGTTCCTGACCCAGTCGGCGAAGCGCGAAGAGTAGGGCCCGTAGCGAGTCGACGTCGGCCCAGTGCACGTCGTCGACCACCAGCAGCACGGTCGAGTCCCGACCCAGGTCCGCCAGCGTCTCCAGCACGAGCGTGCCCGCACTGACCGGCTCGTCGGGGGGCGACGCCCGATTCCGACCCGTCGGCAGGTAGCCCGGCCGCCCGGCCCTCCGCAGGATCTGATCGACCACGCCGTAGGCGACCAGGGCCTCCCATTCCTCTCCGCCGGCCCGGATGAGTGTGGCTCCCGACGACTCCGCGAAGAACCTCTCGAGCAGCGAGGACTTGCCGATTCCCGCGGGTCCGGTCAGCAGGACCGTCCGCGGATGCCCGGCGTCGACCTCTGCCATCACCTGCCGGAGCATGGCGAGTTCGCCGGTCCGGCCGACGAACAGTTCAGCTGTCGCAGACACCAGGCAGATCCTCATCGGTAGCCGGTCGGGGTGGGGCCACGACCGCTGTGATGGTAGAGCCTGCGGCGTCCCTTCTCGTTCGACCACCATGGTCCGGCCCGGGTGCCGGGACCCTGGTCGACGCAAATCCCGGTCACAAACCTGGGAAAGCACCCGGGGCCGGTGGCGGCCCGGATCGCTACCTTTTCCCTCATGGCGAAAACAATTCTTCGAGTAGCGATCATCGGCGGCGGCATCGGGGGACTTTCCCTTGGCCTCGCCCTCCAGGAACGAGGCATCCAGGCGGACGTATTCGAGCAGGCGGCCGAGCTGACCGAGATCGGCGCGGCGATCGCCCTGTCGGCGAACTCGATCCGCGAGTTCACCCGGCTGGGCCTGCTGGACGAGTTGGCCGCCAAGTCGACGGTGCCCACCGAGTTGATCTACCGGCACTGGCAGGACGGGAGCCGACTGTGCGCCTTCCCCGTCCGCGACGACAACTGGTACGAGAAGCGTTTCGGCGGGCCCTACTTCGGCATCCACCGGGCGGACATGCAGAAAGCCCTGAGCGGTGCGTTCCCCGCCGCCCACCTGCACCTGGGCTGTCGACTGGTCAACATCGTCCAGGAGCCCGACTCGGTGGTCCTGGAATTCGCCAACGGGCGGGTGGAGCGCGCCGACATCGTCGTGGGCGCCGAAGGGGTGCGGTCCACCGTGCGCCGGTGGATCACCGGATCCGACGACGCCGTCTATTCGGGCACCAGCGCATTCCGCGGCATCGTCCCGGTGGAGAACCTCCCGTCGCTGCCCGACCCGCAGGCCATCCAGTTCTGGATGGGCCCGGACGGGCACCTGCTGCACTACGCGATCGGCGGCCAGGGCGAGTCGGTCAACTTCTTCGCGGTCGTCGAGACCCCGAAGGTCTGGCTGCACCCCGGCTCGGTGGCCGAGGTGAACGAGGACCTGCCCGTCGCATCGTTCCGGGGGTGGCACCCGGCGGTGACCGAAATGATCAAGGCCGCGGCGAGCCCCATCTCTTGGGCGCTGTTCACCGTGCGCCCGCTGCTCCGGTGGCACCGCGACCGGGTCGTCATTCTCGGCGACGCCGCGCACGGCATGCTCCCGCACCACGGCCAGGGCGCCAACACGTCGATCGAGGACGCCTTCGCGCTGGCGGCCCTGATCGCCGAGGCCGGCACGGACGACCTGGACACCACGTTCACCCGGTACACCCGGCTGCGCCGGACCCGCACCCGCAAGATCCAGCGGAGCTCGCAGGTGACCAGTTCCCTGCTGCACCTGCCGGACGGGCCGCTGGCGGAGCGACGCAACGAAAGGGTGTCCCGGGTCCCGGACGACTTCGGCTGGATCCACGAGTACGACGTCCAGCAGGCGCTGGCGGGCATCGGGTGCACCCCGGCGGTCAGCCCGGCCGCCACCAAATGAACACGGAGGGAATTGACATGGCACCGAACGAACTACTGGACGACGTCGCGGCAACCCTGGCCGCGATCGGCGGAGTCGATCCGGCCGAGGTCACGCCGGACAGGTCGCTGAGCGACCTGGACATCGACTCGATGGCGCTGGTGGAGATCGTGGTCTCGCTCGAGGACAGGTTCGGCCTGTTGATCGCGGACGACGCGTGGTCGCAGTTCACGACCGTCGGCGACGTCCTGGACCACCTGGAGCGGGCCGGCGTGGGGGCGTCCGGCACCACGGCCTGATCTCAGCGCCGACCACCGAATCAGCACCAGCGCCCCGTCCGCACGGATCGGGGCGCTGGTGCTGCTCCATCTTGTCCACCCATTTGCACGATCAACCGATCCCGGAACCCCCGGGCCAACCCCACTGGAGTGGAGCGAAATGTCATCCACCAGATCCCCCGAGGCGCGCCGCGCGAGGACCGTCGCCTGGGTCGTCGCGCTGGCCGCCCTCGGCCTGGTCTTCGACGGCTACGACCTGGTCGTCTACGGGACCGTCGTGTCGACCTTCCTGCGGAACCCCGACGAGATCGGAGCGGTCACCCCGGCCACGGCCGGCGCCCTCGGCAGCTACGCGCTCATCGGCGTTCTGGTCGGCGCCCTGCTGGCCGGTGCGGTCGGCGACCTCATCGGGCGTCGCAAGGTCATGTTGACCAGCTATGCCTGGTTCTCGATCTTCATGGCGGTCACCGCGATGTCCACCAATGCCACGATGTTCGGGATCGCGCGGTTCCTCACCGGCATCGGCGTGGGCGCGCTGGTCGGCACCACCGGGGCGCTGGTCGCGGAGTACGCGCCCAAGGGCAAGAAGAACCTCTGCAACGCGATCACGTACTCCGGCGTGCCGTTCGGCAGCCTGATCGCCGCGCTGCTGGGCATCCTGCTGCTGGAGTCGATCGGCTGGCGCGGCCTGTTCTGGATCGGTGCACTGCCGTTGGTCACCCTGTTGCCGTTGGCCATCTTCAAGATGCCGGAATCGCCGGCCTGGCTGGTCAGCCGCGGACGCCTCGAGGAGGCGCAGCGGATCTCCGAACGAACGGGTGTCCCGCTGCCCGAGCAGTCACCCGTCCCGACCGCCGTGCGCAGCGGAAAGACGTCCGGTGACGGAGGCCGGGCCGGATACCCGGGGCTGTTCGACCGCCACAACTGGCTGCCCACGGTTCTGCTGGGCAGCTGCAGCGTCACCGTGCTGCTCCTGGTCTATGCACTGAACACCTGGCTGCCCGAACTCATGCAGCGCGCCGGATTCGACACCAAGGGCTCGCTCGCCTTCCTGCTGGTGCTCAATGGTGGTGCCGTGGTCGGCGCGGTCGCCGGATCCCGCTTTGCCGACCGGTTCGGCGCCAAGTTCGTCATCACGGCCTTCCTGCTCATCGGCGCCGTCTTCATCGCGGCGCTGACCATCCCGGTGCCGCTGTGGGTGCTGCTGATCTTCGTCGCGCTGGCCGGCATGGGCACCAGCGGGACGCAGATCCTGCTCTTCGGGTTCGTGGCCAACTACTACCGGACCAACGTCCGCGCCGCCGGCGTCGCCTGGTGCGCGGGCTTCGGGCGACTCGGTGGCATCGGCGGACCCGTGATCGGTGGCATCATGATCGGCGCCGCAATGGGGGTCACCCAGATCTTCCTGATCCTCGCCGGGGTCGCCCTGGTCGGCCT
>DATDBV010000222.1:0-22713 GCA_036524715.1 Nakamurella sp.
CCGAGATCGACCAGCATGACGTGTTCACTGCGTTCCTTGGCGTCGGCGAGCAGGTCCTTGGCCAGCAGGACGTCGTCCTCCTCTGTCGCTCCCCGCGGCCGGGTCCCGGCGATGGGGTGCATGGTGACCAGCCCCTCCCGCACGGTCACCAGCGCCTCGGGCGAGGAACCGACGATGTCGATCGGTGGTCCATCCGGCGTCGGCAGTCGCAGCAGATACATGTACGGGCTCGGGTTGGTGGCCCGCAGCACCCGGTAGATGTCCAGCGGGTCGGCGTCGGTGGGCACGTCGAACCGCTGGGACAGCACGATCTGGAAGGCGTCGCCGGCCCGGATGTGCTCCTTGGCGACGTCGACCTTCGCCCGATAGTCGTCCGACTCCATGCGTCGGGTGACGTCCGGGGTGCGGGCGACAAATTGGGCGGCCGGCAGCGATCGGGGTTGCGCCAGCGCCCGGCTCATGTCATGCAGGCGGCGGACGGCGTCGTCGTAGGTCTCGTCGACCCGTTCGTCGGTGCCGTCCCAATTCACAGCGTTGGCGATCAGCGTGACGGTGCCGCCGTGGTGATCCAGTGCGGCCAGGTCGGTGGCCAGCAGCATGACCAGCTCGGGAATCTCGGGATCGCGTTGCTGGGTTCCCGGCTTCGCGGCGTCGATCCGCTCCCACCGGCGGACCACGTCGTACCCGAGGTAGCCGACCATCCCGCCGGTCAGGGGAGGCAGCCCGGCCAGCGGCTCGGTATGAAGGAACCGCAAGGTGGCGTCGAGCACCCGCAGCGGGTCGCCGGTGCGCGGCAGTCCGGCCGGCGGCGTGCCCAGCCAGGTCGCGTGACCGTCACGCTCGGTCAGGATGGCCGGTGCCCGGACCCCGACGAACGACCACCGGGACCAGGAGCGGCCGTTCTCCGCGGATTCCAGCAGGAAGGTGCCGGGTCGATCGCCGGCCAGGGTCGCGTACAGACCCACCGGGGTGATCGCGTCGGCCAGCAGCCGTCTGGTCACCGGGATCACCCGGCGGTCGCGGGCCAGCCCGCGGAACTGCTCCCGGGACGGGCTGATCTCGCCGAGCCCGGGTTCGGCCGAGCGTGACCCGGTCGACGGGGGTGCGGGAGTGGTCACGGACATGCGGGTCATTCTGCCGGTCGGACGCCCGCCCACCGACCGGGCCGCTCCGCCGTACGGTGGGCGGGTGAACGCCGGCTCGACATCCATCCCGACGGTTGCCGCCTGGACCGACTCGTTGACCATCGACGACCTGCGCGCCCGCGGCGGCCTGAAGTGGACGTCCGTGCCACCGGGGGCCATCGGCGCCGGGGTGGCCGAGATGGACCTGCCGTTGGCTCCCGCGATCGTCGCCGCGTTGCACGATGCGGTCGACCGTGGGGTGACCGGGTACCTCCCGCCCGGCCTGGGCGTCGCGGTCGCCGAGGCGACGGCGCAATGGCAGAAGCGGTACGACTGGACGGTGAATCCCGACGACGTGCACCCGGTCGGATCGGTGGTCACCGGATTCCGGATCATGCTGGAGCACTTGACCGACCCGCGGGCGCCGGTGGTGCTGCCGGTGCCCGCGTACATGCCGTTTCTGTCGGTGCCGGCGACGGTCGGTCGTGAGCTGGTCACCGTGCCGATGCGGATCGTCGGTGGCCGGACAGAGGGGCGCTTCGCGTTCGACCTGCCGGCGATCGCCGCCGCCCTGCGGCCGGGGGCGGTGTTCGTGCTGACCAACCCGCACAATCCGACCGGTCGGGTGTTCACCGACGACGAACTGCTGGCGGTCGCGGAGGTGATCGACGCGGCCGACGCCACGGTGTTCGCCGATGAGATCCACTCACCGCTGACCATGCCCGGATTCACCCATCGGCCCTACGCGTCGCTGTCCACCATCACCGCCGGCCACACCATCGGCGGCACGTCGGCGTCGAAGGGGTGGAACATCCCGGGTCTGGGTTGTGGGCAGCTGATCCTGACCGCCGATGCCGCCCGGCGGGCCTGGGAGGGCCTTGACCCGTTCACCAAGCACGGTGGCGGCGTCACCCCGTTCGGCGCGGTGGCCACCGTGGCCGCCTATACCGAGGGGGCGGATCATCTGGCCGAAATGGTGGACTACCTGGCCGCCGGGCGGGACCTGTTCGCCGCCGAACTGGCCGGCGCGCTCCCCGCCGCGCGGATGTTCCCGGTCGAGGGAACCTACCTGTCCTGGATCGATCTGCAGGGTGTGGCCGACCCGGCGACGGTCGGCGAACGGACCGGGGTCTACGGGGTGGACGGCACGCACTGCGGCATGCCGGGCTTCCTACGGGTCAACCTGGCCATGCCGCACCCCCTGCTGGTGGAGGCGGCCCGGCGGCTGGCCACACTCGACCGGACCTGAACCGGATCGCGATCGGTCGGCCGTGCGAGCCTTGGGCCCCATGTCACGATCAGACAGGCTCGATCCGCGCGATGAGCCCGGCATCGAAGCAGGTGCGGTCCCCGGTGTGACAGGCGCCGTCGGTCTGATCGACAAGCACCAGCAGGGTGTCGCCGTCGCAGTCCCGACGCACCTCGACCACCCGCTGGGTGTGGCCGGAGGTGGCGCCCTTCACCCAGTATTCCCGCCGGGAGCGGGACCAGTAGGTGCCGGCGCCGGTCACGATCGTGCGGCGCAACGCCTCGGCGTCCATCCATGCGACCATCAACACCTCCCTGGTGTCGTACTGCTGCACCACCGCGCACACCAGACCGGCTTCGTCGAAGCTGACCCCGGCGGCCGGGTCGGCCACCGGATCCATCATGACGCGTCCTTGCCGGTCCGCCGCACCGGGTACCCGGCCTGCGCCAATTGCGCCTTGACCGCGTCGATGCGCAATTCTCCGAAATGGAACACCGACGCCGCCAGCACCGCGTCGGCGCCCGCCTGGATCGCCTCGGGGAAATGGTCGAGCGCGCCGGCGCCGCCGGAGGCGATCAGCGGCACACCCACGACCGCTCGAATCGCGGCGAGCATTTCCTTGTCGAATCCGTTCTTGGTGCCGTCGGCGTCCATCGAGGTGAGCAGGATTTCCCCGGCACCCGCCTCCTGCGCCCGCCGGGCCCAGTCCACGGCGTCGATGCCGGTTCCCCGCCGGCCGCCGTGGGTGGTGACCTCGTATCCGGAGGGACAGCCCAGCGCTGGGTCCCGGGTCCGCCGGGCGTCCACGGCGATCACCACGCACTGCGAACCGAACCGGTTGGCCGCCTCGGCGAGGAACTCCGGACGGGCCACCGCGGCCGAGTTCACCGACACCTTGTCGGCACCGGCGCGCAGCAGCGCGTCGATGTCGGCGATGGTGCGCACACCACCGCCGACGGTCAGCGGGATGAACACCTGCTCGGCGGTGCGCCGGATCATCTCGTAGGCGTAGCGCCGGTTGTCGCTGGTGGCGGTGATGTCCAGGAAGGTGAGCTCGTCGGCGCCCTCCTCGTCGTACCGGTGGGCCAACTCGACGGGGTCGCCGGCGTCGACCAGGTCGACGAAGTTGACGCCCTTGACGACGCGTCCCTCGGACACGTCCAGGCACGGGATGACACGAACCGCGACGGACATGACGCCCAGGGTACGAAACGATCCGGGCCGGACCCGCATCCGGACGTCACCGCCCAAACCCCCCGACACGTGACCACGGCCACGCCGGGAACGGCCGAGCTGACCTGTTCGCCAATGGTTTCCGCCTACGCTGGAGGCATGTCCGGACGACTCGGCGACATCCACCGGCGCCTGCGCGCCGACAACGTGCCGTGCGTGCTCGAGTACCGGCCGGGCCTGGGCACGGTGGTGCTGGCCGGCATCGACCGGGAGCACCCCACCAGCCGCTCGGCCGTGCTGCTGCACGAAGCGGGCGGCCAGTGCTGGATCCGCCAAGGCGGCGAGACCTTCCGCCTCCCACGGGACGCCGACGACGAGGTCGTGGTCAATTCGGTGAAGCTGCGGGTCGTGCACGGCTGGGCCGAGCAGGGCGACCGAGACGCCGCCGCGGTACTGGCCAAGGTGCACGAGATGGTGCCGCAGCGGCCGGCGCAACCGGCGGCGGCGGAGTTCCCCGACCCGTTCGCGCTGGCCTTCCAGATGTTCGACACGGCGTTCCGGTTCGGCTGGACGATGACGGTACCGAGCCCGTGGGGCATGTTCCGGACCTCGTTCACGGTCCGCTGAGTCGGTCGTCAGCCCGCCCAGGCGGTCAGCTCCACCTCGACCAGCATCGCCGGGTCGACCAGACCGGCCACCACCACCATCGTCGCCGCCGGCCGGATCTCACCGAACACCTCGCCGTGCACGGTGCCGACCGCGTCCGCGTCGAGACGGCTCACGATCGACATCTTGGTGTTGATCACGTGCTCGGGCCGCAGGCCCACCTCGGCCAACGCGGCCAGGCCGGCGCGCAGCGCGATGCGGGCCTGCTCACCGGCGTCGCCGGTGGCCCGGACCACCCCGTCCACGACGGACGTGCAGCCGGCGGTGACCGCCAGTGGCCCCACCCGCACCACCCGGGAGTAGCCGTACCAGTGCTCCCACGGACCGCCGGAACCGCGCCGGTCGCCGATCCCGGGCACGTCAGCCGGCGACCGCGGCGAGCGCCTCGGGCAGGGTGAACGCCCCGGCGTACAGCGCCTTACCCACGATCGAGCCCTCCACCCCGATCGAGCTCAGCCCGGCCAGGGCGACCAGGTCGTCCAGCGACGACACCCCGCCGGACGCGACGACCGGGGCCCTGGTGGCCGCGCACACGTCGCGGAGCAGGTCGAGATTGGGCCCGCGCAGGGTGCCGTCCTTGGTGACGTCGGTGACGACGTACCGGGCGCAGCCCTGCGCGTCCAACCGGGTCAGCGCCTCCCAGAGGTCGCCGCCGTCCTGGGTCCAGCCGCGGGCCGCCAGGGTGGTGCCGCGCACGTCCAGGCCAACCGCCACCTGGTCGCCGTACCGGGCGATCGCCGAGGCACACCAGTCCGGCTTCTCCAGGGCGGCGGTGCCAATGTTGACCCGGGTGCAGCCGGTGGCCAGCGCTGCGGCCAGGGATTCGTCGTCGCGGATACCGCCCGACATCTCCACCTTGATGTCCAGCTTGCCGACCACCTCGGCCAGCAGCGCGGCATTGGAGCCACGGCCGAACGCTGCGTCCAGATCCACCAGGTGGATCCACTCGGCGCCATCGGCCTGCCAGGCCAGGGCGGCGTCCAGCGGCGCGCCGTAACGGGTCTCGCTGCCGGCCCGACCCTGGACCAGCCGGACGGCCTGGCCGTCGGCGACGTCGACGGCGGGGAGAAGATCGAAGGTCACGGCGGTCAACCCTACGCGTCGGGTGATCGGTCGACAGTGCCTGCAGGCACGACCCACTGGCAGCGCTGGCCGGTGACCGAAGCGATGAGGTCGAAGCCGGCGTCGTAGTGGAGGACTGCGACGTTGAGTTGTTCGGCCGCTGCAGCAACGAGCAGGTCGGGGATCTTGCGTCCCCGTTGGCTGCGTTGTGCCAGCAGACGCTGCACCTGGAGCGCTCGGCGTACGTGAGCGGCGGTCGTGTCAACGGGGTCGAACGCATCAAGCGCTGCGCTGAGCTCGTCCCATTCCTTCTCGTTGCGAGCCGAGCAACCGACTTCCAGGTCGCAGATGCTGGGCCGCGCGAGTTCGCCGGCCGCCGCCAGTGGTTCGACGACCGTGCGGACCGGCGCGTGGCCGAGCCGCTTCACCACGCTGGTGTCGACGATGTAGGTCAGCGCCACGCTTCGGCACGATCCTCGAGATGGGCCCCCGCCAGCCGGTCCAGCGCGTCGGCCACCCGATCCTCCCGGCGTGCACTCGCGCGTCGGAGCGCCTCGTTCACAGTGTCCTTGATCGTGTTGGTTCCTAGTTCGGCGCGGGCGGCGCCGAGAGCCTCCTCGTCGAGATCGACCAAGTGCTTCGCCATGCGGTCAGTATATACCGCTGGGCGTCTGAGATATACGCAGCGCACGACATCGGCGGTACGTCGCGGGCGCATGCCACACCTCGGACCGGACACCGCGGAGCAACCTCTTACGGGTCGGATGGAACGACGCGGCACCAGAAGGCCTGCGCCTGACGGCCGATCCGGGCCACAACCAGCGTGGCCGCGTACCGGGTCGGGCCGGTCAGCGCCGGCCGCAGCCGCTGACGGAGCTGGTCCGGCACGATCGGCGTGCCACGCTGCTTGATCTCCAGGGTGCCGATCCCGTCCCGGCGAGCCCACTGCGCGACCGTTCGCTCCCGATAGGGCGCGTGGTCCAGCACGCGAAAGCCGCGGACCCCGGCCGGTACCGCCGGCCCGGTGAGGTAGGCCAGGTGCGGGTCGAGCAGCCACAGACCGTGCCGGGCCGCGTAGTGGCGGACCAGGTGGGCCCGCACCACCGCAGGATCCGGATCCACCAGATACTCCCCCGCGGGCGCCACCGGAACGTCGGCGGGGTCGTCGCTGGTCACCTCCCAGTCACCGGCGCCGGAGAGCACGGTGGCCCGCCGACCGACGCCGGCCAGCTCCGGCGGCCACAGCACCGCCTCCCGGGCGACCCCGTCCAACGAGACGAGCTCGACCTCGCCGGGGCGGGCCAGCGCGTCGTAGTCGATGCCGGGCGGCACTCGCAGCACCGGCGGCCGGTCGGCGTGGGCGGCGTCCAGCTCGGCGATGGACGGGATGGTGGAAGCGGAGGTGATCCGCCGGCCGGTGCCGTCCCGGCGGGCGGGGTCGGCGTAAGGGAGCAGACCCCGGGTGGTGCGGGTGAGCGCGTCGGCCACCATCACCCGCGGCTCCAGGCCGGCCGCGAGCAGGTTGTGCCGGGCCATCCGTACCCGAACCGGGTCCAGGTCCGATCCGACCGCGAGCCCGGGGCCCGACGCCAGCGCGGCCAGGTCGGCGCCGATGGAGCAGGTCAGGTCGTGCTCGCCGACGCCGGCCAGCCGCCGGGCCCGGTGTTCGGCGACAGGGCCCGGGGTGGCCTGCTGCAGCGCCTCGTCGGTGAGCAGCCAGCCGGCCGCGTCCGGTCCCAGCTTGGCCACCGCCTTGCGCCGCAGCCGCACTGTCTCCACCACCGCACCGGCCCGCTCCCCGGCGACCGCACGGACCCGGCCGAGGTCGGCGAGCAGCGACGCATCGGACAGGGGCAACGCGCCGGCCGCGGCGAGCGCGTCGGCGCCGTCCGGGTTCACCAGGAAGCGGACATCGGCCGGGTCGAAGCGGAATGCCACCTGTCTGCGAACTCCTTCCGCCCACCATCCTGTGCGGGGAAGATCCGGTTGTCCCACTCGACCGGATGTTCCCCAGCGACGGCGGGGCACGCCGACGTCGCCCGCTTGGTCAGCCCGCCGCGAACGCGAAGTACCGCTCGCCCCGGGTCTCCAGCGCGAGTTTCATGTCGAACGTCTCGGACAGCGCTTCGGCGGTCAGCGTCTCGACCAGCGGCCCGGCGGCCGTCACCTTGCCGCCGCGCAGCAGCAGCACGTGGCTGAACGCGGGCGGGATCTCCTCCACGTGATGGGTGACCAGGACGGTGGTCGGCGCGTATGGATCGACCGCCAGGCGGGCGAGGCGGGCCAGCAGATCCTCCCGCCCGCCGAGGTCCAGCCCGGCGGCCGGCTCGTCCAGCAACAACAACTCCGGGTCGGCCATCAAGGCACGGGCGGCCAGCGTCCGCTTGCGCTCCCCCTCGGACAGGGTGCCGTAGGTCCGACCGGCCAGGGCCGCGATACCCATGGCGTCCAGCAGCTCCCGACCGCGGTCGAAGTCCAGGTCGTCGTACGATTCCCGCCACCGGCCGACCACCCCGTAGCCGGCGGAGACCACGACGTCAAGCACCCGTTCCTGCGGCGGCACCCGCCCGGCCAGGGCGGCCGAGGACAGGCCGATCCGCGGCCGCAGCTCGGCCACGTCGACGGCGCCGAGTCGCTCGCCCAGGACATGCACCCGGCCGCTGGTCGGGAACAGCAGACCGGCCGCGATCTGCAGCAGGGTGGTCTTGCCCGCCCCGTTGGGGCCCAGGATCACCCACCGCTGGTCGACCTCGACGTTCCAGTGCACGGCGTCGAGCAGGACGGCCGGGCTGCGCCGGACGGTGACTTCCGTCATGTGCAGCACGGAGTCGGGTCCGGGAAGGATGGACGCCGGGGGCGCCTGGCTCGGGCTCACGCGGGACATTCTTGCCTACGACGATTTCCTGTCTGGCCGACCGGTCGGTGACAATGACCGCCATGCTGCGCCCCGGCCGCGATCCCAAGCCCGCCAAAATCAAACGCGGCAAGCGCGCGCGCCCCGGCGAGACCGACCCGCAGGCTCGGCCGCGCGTCGGTTCCGCGCCCTATCCAGGTCTGGCCTACCCGCTGGGCGCGACCCCCTACGCGGGTGGCACGAACTTCGCCGTGATCGCGGACGGGATGCCGGGGATCTCCGACGTCCAGCTGTGCCTGCAGGACCCGAACGATCCGGGTGTCACGCAGCGCACGGTCCCGATGGCCGAGCGCACCTTCGGCATCTGGCACACCTTCGTGCCCGGCGTCGGACCGGGCCAGGTGTACGGATTCCGGGTCCCCGCGCGGGACCCGGCCAAGCTGCTGCTGGACCCCTACGCCCGGCGGGTCACCGGCACCGACTACGACCTGGTGGCCGCGGCATCGTTCGGCGCCCAGACGGCGGGCCGGGTGCCGGCGGCGATCGTGGTGGATAGCACGGCGCCCGGCCTTCGGTCCGCGACCAACCGCCCGTTCGTGCCCTGGGAGCAGACCGTCGTCTACGAGGCCCACGTCAAGGGCCTGACGAAGCTGCACCCGGCGGTACCGCCGAAACTGCGCGGCACCTTCCTGGGGGTTTCCCATCCCGCGGTCGTCGATCACCTGCAGAAACTGAACGTCACCACCCTGGAACTGCTTCCGGTCTACGCGAGCGCGGCCGAGCCGGGCCTGAAGGCCACCCACCGGCACAACTACTGGGGCTACTCGACGCTGGGCTACTTCGCCCCGCACCCGGGGTTCGCCGCCGAACCCGGCCAGGAGGTCGCCGAGTTCACCGCCATGGTCGACGCCCTGCACGCCGCGGGCATCGAGGTCGTGCTCGACGTTGTGTACAACCACACCTGCGAGGGCGGGCCGGGTCTGTCGGTGGACCTGTCCACCCGTGGCCTGGCCCCGGACTCCTACTACCTGCCGGACGGGCACGACCTGACCGGCACCGGCAATACGGTGAACCCACGCCGGCTGCCGGCCATCCGGCTGATCACCGACTCACTCCGCTACTGGTCGGAAACCCTTGGCGTGGACGGATTCCGGTTCGACCTGGCGTCGGTGCACGGGCGCCCGGACGGCGATCCGTTCGACGCCGGGTCGGCCCTGCTGTCGGCGATCGCGGCCGACCCGGTGCTCTCCACCCGCAAGCTGATCGCCGAACCCTGGGACGCCACCGGCGAGGGTTACGCGGTCGGCCGGTTCGGTCCGAACTGGACCGAGTGGAACGACCGGTTCCGCGACACCAACCGCGACTTCTGGCGCGGCGTCCCGGGTGTCCGGGACCTGGGGTACCGGCTCTCCGGGTCCTCCGACCTGTACGCGCCGAACCGGCGGCCATGGGCGTCGATCAACTTCGTCACCGCGCACGACGGATTCACGCTGCGGGATCTGGTGTCCTACAACCACAAGCACAATGAGGCGAACGGGGAGAACAACCGGGACGGCGGTGACCACAACCGGTCCTGGAACCACGGCGTCGAGGGCGAGACGAACGACCCGGCGATTCGCGAAATGCGCATGCGCACGGCCCGCAACCTGGCCGCCACACTCTTCCTGTCCACCGGCACTCCCATGATCACCATGGGCGACGAGTTGTCGCGCACCCAGCGCGGCAACAACAACGCCTACTGCCAGGACAACGAGATCAGCTGGGTCAACTGGGATCTGGACGGCCCCGAGGTTCGGGACATGCTTGCCTTCTGCCGGCGCACGCTGGCCGTCCGGCAGGGCGCACCCGCCCTGCACCAGGGCGAGTTCTTCGAGGGTCGCGCCCCCGGTGGCGGTGACGGAGTGCCGGACCTGGTGTGGTTCAACGCATCCGGCGAGATCATGAACGACCACGACTGGTTCGACGACGACCGGCAGACCATCGGGATGTGGGTCAGCGGGCACGACGTGCGCGGTCACACCGTGACCGGCGAACCACTCTCGGACCGGTCCTGGCTGCTGATGCTGCACGCGGGGCCCGAGCCGGTCGAACTGACCCTGCCCGGGTTGCCCTACAGCACCTCCTACGTCCCCACCGTCGACACCGACCGGCCCACCGGCGAACCCGTCTCGTGCAAGGAGATCCCCGGCGGATCAACCGTTCTCATGCCCGGCCGGACGGTCTGGCTGCTCCGCGCCGAACGCCCGGCGGTCGCCGCAAGGCTGACCGTCCCGGTCTGATCACGCCGTGGTCACCAGGCCCAGTTCCGCCGGGGCGGCCAGCAGGTCGTTTCTCGGCAGGATTCGGACCGTGTACCCCACCGGCCCGGACCGGGCCAGCGTCAGGGCCACCTCGTACCGCTCGACGGACTCCGTACCCTCACCGACCTGGTCGACGAACGTCATGTCCACCACGTCGATGTCGTGCAGCTGCTCGTTGGCGTCGACCCGCCCGATGACCGCCTGCACGGTCACGTCGGCCGGGGTGAGTCCGCCCAGCGCGCAGTGCGTGCGCACGGTCAGCACGTTGCCCAAAGAGGGTTCGGTGCCGATACCCGAGGTGTCAACGGTCAGCACCCGCACCTGCGGCCAGGCCGTCCGCACCAGGTCCTTCCAGGCGGCCAGTCCCTTGGCCACGGTCAGGTCGCCGGTGACGGCCCGCGACGACGCGGCGGCCGGCGCGTAGTACCCCGCGACGTAGTCTCGGACCATCCGGGTGGCCTGCACCCTGGGTCCGAGATAGGCCAGGGTGTGCCGCACGGTGTCCACCCAGCCCTCGGGCATCCCCGCCGGGTTGCGCCGGTAGAACAGCGGCGCCACCCGCTTCTCGATCAGGTCGTAGAGAGCGGCCGCCTCCAGGTCGTCCCGGCGCCGCTCGTCGCCGACCCCGTCCGCAGTGGGAATCGTCCACCCGTCGTGCCCGTCGTAGAGTTCGTCCCACCAGCCGTCGGAGATGGACAGGTTGAGCACCCCGTTGAGGGCGGCCTTCATCCCGGACGTGCCGGACGCCTCCTGCGGCCGGATCGGGTTGTTCAGCCAGACGTCGGCGCCGGCGCACAGCACCGCGGCCATGCCCATGTCGTAGTCGGGCAGGAACACGATCCGGTGCCGGATCGCGCGGTCGTCGGTGAACCGGACCATCTCCTGCATGTACCGCTTGCCGCCGTCGTCGGCCGGGTGCGCCTTGCCGGCCACCACGATCTGCACCGGCCGCTGCGGATCGAGCAGGATCGCGCGCAACCGGTCCGGGTCGCGCAGCATCAGGGTGAGCCGCTTGTAGGTCGACACCCGACGGGCGAAGCCGATGGTCAGGATGTCCGGGTCCAGGATCGATTCGGTCCATTCCAGCTCGGCGCCGGTGGCGCCGCGCTGCAACTGGGACTTGCGGGTGGTTGCCCTGGCCAGTTCCACCAGCCGACGCCGCAGCGTGTTGCGCAGGTGCCAGAGCCGCTCCCGGGACACCCTGTCCGCGGACGGCCAGGTCTGCGCCGAGGCCAGGTCGTGCCAGTCTGCCATGTCGCCGGCCACGTCGTACATCTCCCGGGCCGCCCAGGTCGGCAGGTGCACCCCGTTGGTGACGGACCCGATCGGCACCTCGTCCGGCTCGAAACCCGGGTAGAGCCCGGCGAACATGTTGCGGGACACCGCCCCGTGCAACCTGGCCACCCCGTTGGCCCGCTGGGCCAGCCGCAGGCCCATGTGCGCCATGTTGAACCGGCCGGGGTCGTCCTCGGCGCCCAACGCCAGCACCTGCGACACCCCCAGGCCCGGCAGCAGGCGGGACGAGTCGCCGTCCGCACCGTCCGACGAGCCGTCCAGATAGTGCCGGACCAGGTCGATCGGGAACCGGTCGATGCCGGCGGGCACGGGGGTGTGGGTGGTGAACACCGTGCCGGCCCGAACCGCGGACAACGCCTCGGCGAAGGTGAGCCCGTTCGCCGCGATCAGCGACCGGATGCGCTCCAGGCCCAGGAAGCCGGCGTGACCCTCGTTCATGTGGAAGACCTCGGGCAGCGGATGGCCGGTGACCGCGGCGTAGGCGTTGACCGCCCGCACCCCGCCGATGCCCAGCAACATCTCCTGCTTGATCCGGTGGTCCTGATCCCCCCCGTACAGCCGGTCGGTGGTGGCCCGCAGCGCGTCGTCGTTGTCCTCGTTGTCGGCATCGAGCAGCAGCAGCGGCACCCGTCCGACCTGGGCGACCCAGATCCGGGCGGTCAGCGTCCGATCGCCCGGCATCGGCACCGTGACGGCCAGTTGCTCGCCGTCCGCTCCGAGCACCCGTTCGATGGGCAGCCCCTGCGGGTCGTGCGCCGGGTAGTGCTCCTGTTGCCAGCCGTCCGGTGACAGCGACTGCCAGAAGTAGCCGTACCGGTAGAGCAGGCCAACCCCGATGATGGGCACCCCCAGGTCGGAGGCCGACTTGAGGTGGTCGCCGGCCAGGATGCCCAGGCCGCCCGAGTAGATGGGCAACGCCTCGGTGACGCCGAACTCCATCGAAAAGTAGGCGATCGCCGCCGGATATCGCGCGCCGGACGCGATTTGGTGCTGGTACCAACGAGGATCGGTCAAGTAGTGCTCGAGATCGGCAGCCAGGCCGTGCATTCGGGCCAGGAATGGCTCGTCGGCGGCGAGTTCGTCCAGCCGGGCCACGGACACCGCGCCCAGCAGCTTGACCGGGTCCGACTCCAGGCGAACCCACAGCGCCCGGTCGATGTCGGCGAACAGGTCCTGGCTCGACGGGTGCCAGGCCCACCGCAGGTTCCGGATCAGCGGCCCGAGGGGATGCAGGGCCGGCGGCAGCTGAGGCCGGACGGTGAATCGACGCAAAGCCTTCACGGTCCTGATTCAACTCCAGTGCCTGCCCTGCGGCCCGTCGAACGGACCGGTAGGTTGGCCGCGTGGCGGACCGACTCGACGACATCGACGCGGCACGCTTCGGTTCTGCTCGACCGATCGCCGCCAGCGAGCAGGACCGGCAATGGTACAAGCGGGCCGTCTTCTACGAGGTGCTGGTCCGCGCCTTCGCCGACTCCAACGGCGACGGCACCGGCGACCTGCGCGGCCTGGTCGACAAGCTGGACTACCTGGCCTGGTTGGGCGTGGACTGCCTGTGGCTGCCGCCGTTCTACGACTCCCCGCTGCGCGACGGCGGCTACGACATCTCGGACTACCGCAAGGTGCTCCCCGAGTTCGGCACGGTCGAGGACTTCGTCGCCCTGCTGGACGCCGCCCACGAGCGGGGCATCCGCGTCATCACCGACTTGGTGATGAACCATACCTCCGACCAGCACCTCTGGTTCCAGGAGTCGCGGCGGAATCCGGACGGCCCCTACGGCGACTACTACGTGTGGGCCGACGACGACACCGGCTACCCGGACGCCCGGATCATCTTCGTCGACACCGAGCCGAGCAACTGGACGTTCGACGCGGTGCGCAAGCAGTACTTCTGGCACCGCTTCTTCGCCCACCAGCCCGACCTGAACTACGAGAGCCCGGCCGTGGGCGAGGAGATGCTCGACATCCTGCGCTTCTGGCTGGACCTGGGCATCGACGGGTTCCGGCTGGACGCGGTTCCCTATCTGTACGTGCGCGAGGGCACCAACGGAGAGAACCTGCCCCAGACGCACGAATTCCTCAAGCGGTGCCGCAAGGTGATCGACAACGAATACCCGAACGCGGTGCTGCTGGCCGAGGCCAACCAGTGGCCGGCCGACGTCGTCGACTACTTCGGCGACCCGACCGTCGGCGGCGACGAATGCCACATGTGCTTCCACTTCCCTTTGATGCCACGCATTTTCATGGCGGCGCGGCGAGAACAGCGGTTCCCGATCTCGGAGATCCTGGCCCAGACGCCGGCCATCCCGGAGAGCGGCCAGTGGGGGATCTTCCTGCGCAACCACGACGAGCTGACCCTGGAGATGGTCAGCGACGAGGACCGCGACTATATGTGGGCCGAGTACGCCAAGGATCCGCGGATGAAGGCCAACATCGGCATCCGCCGGCGATTGTCCAGTCTGCTGGACAAGGACACCAACCAGCAGGAATTGTTCACCGCGATGCTGCTGTCGTTGCCCGGCTCGCCGGTCCTGTATTACGGCGACGAGATCGGCATGGGCGACAACATCTGGCTCGGTGACCGGGACGGGGTGCGCACCCCGATGCAGTGGTCGCCGGACCGCAACGCCGGGTTCTCCCGGTGCGACCCGGCCCGGCTGTATCTGCCGACGATTATGGATCCGGTGTACGGGTACCAGACGGTGAACGTCGAGGCGCAGATGAACTCGACGTCGTCGCTGCTGCATTGGACCAGGCGCATGATCGAGATCCGCAAGCGGTACGCCGCGTTCGCGGTCGGCGCGTTCACCGACCTGGGTGGCTCCAACCCGTCGGTGCTGTCGTACACCCTGCACTTCGACGGGGACACCAGCGGGATCTCCGGTCCCACCCACACGATGCTCTGCGTGAACAACCTCTCCCGCTTTCCCCAACCGGTCGAGCTGGACCTGCGCGAGCACTTCGGCGCGGTGCCCATCGAGCTGACCGGCGCGACAAGATTCCCCAGGATCGGTGAATTGCCCTACCTGCTGACGCTGCCCGGCCACGGCTTCTACTGGTTCGACATCACCGGCGAGAACCAGGAGATCTGAACATGAACCATCAGGTCGACGCCCTCGGCGCCTCCGATGAAGCACTGGTCCAACTGCTTGCGGAATACCTGCCGGCCCAGCGCTGGTTCGCCGCGAAGGGCGAGCAACTGTCGGCCGACAGCTACCGCGTCGTGCGGCGCACCGTCATCGCGCGGGACTTCCACGACGGCGACGTCGAGCAGGTGCTGCTCGAGGTGACCACCAGGACCCGGCAGGACATCTACCAGCTGTGGGTGGCCTGGACCTGGCACGTGCCGGACCGGGTTGCCCACGCCGTGATCGGCACGCACGACGGGCACACCGCCTACGACGCCTTGGCCGACGTGAACGTCACCGCCCTGCTGCTGACGGCGGTCGACGAAGGGCGCGACTTCGGCGGCGCCGACGGGGTCCGGGCCCGACGCGAGCCGGACGCGGTGATCGACGCCGACGCCATGGGCCTGGTCATCAGCGCCGAGCAGTCCAACACCTCGATCGTGTACGGGCACTCGGCCATCCTCAAGGTGTTTCGACGCCTCGACCCCGGTCCCAACCCGGACGCCGAGGTGCACCGGGCCCTGCACGCGGTGGGTTCGCGGCACATCGCGCAGCCGTTCGGCGAGATCGTCGGCCCACTGACGGACGCGGCGGGCCGGACCGGCGACCCGGCCGGCGGGACCGAAACCACGTTCGCCCTGCTCACCGAGTTCTTCGCCAACAGCGCCGACGGCTGGGCGATGGCCACCGGATCGGTGCGGGACCTGATGAGCGAGGGCGACCTGCGCGCCGACGAGGTGGGCGGTGACTTCGCCGCCGAGTCCTACCGGCTGGGCGAGGCGGTCGCCGCGATGCACGCCGAGTTGGTGCGCGCATTCGGCAGCTCGGTCGTGTCCGGCGAGGCGCTTTCGGCCATCCTGTCCGCGATGCGAACGGAGGCGGCGGCGGCGGCGGACCAGGTGCCGTCCCTGGCCGAACACCGGACGGCGATCCAGGCGGCGTTCGTCCGGGCCGGCGATCACTCGGCCAGCCTCAATCTGCAGCGGATCCACGGGGACCTGCACCTGGGCCAGGTGCTGCGCACCCTGGACGGCTGGAAGATCATCGACTTCGAGGGCGAGCCGGCCAAACCCCTGGGGTTCCGGCGGGGCATGCACAGCCCGCTCAAGGACGTCGCCGGCATGTTGCGGTCGTTCGACTACGCCGCTCGCGGCCAGACGATCAACCCGCACCCCGACGCGCAGCACCGGTACCGGGCCACCGAGTGGGCCGCCCGCAACCGCAAGTCGTTCTGCGACGGCTATGCCGAGGCGGCCGGCACCGACCCGCGAAATGCCGACAGCCTGCTTCGGGCGTTCGAGCTCGACAAGGCGATCTACGAAGTTGTCTACGAACATGGACACCGGCCGACCTGGGAAGCGATTCCCCTGCAGGCCGTTGTCGCCCTCACCAACCCCGGAGGAAGCGCGTGACTACCAACAACACCCCGGAACCGGGCGCGGCTGCGGTTCCGGCGCCGCAGGACGCGGCGCCGCCGGCCAAGACCCCTCGCACTCGCCGGGCAGCGGCGCCCAGGAAGCCGGCAGCAGCCAAGGGCGACGGCGACACCCCCGCCAGGGCGCCCGCGAAACGCGCACCCCGCAAGGCGGCCGTCAAGGCCGACGGCGACACCCCGGCGAAGGCGCCCGCCAAGCGAGCCCCGCGCACGAAGGCGGCCGCCGAGACCCCGGCCGGCGGTGCGGTCGACACGCCGCCGGCCCCCGACGAACCCACCGCTGCGGCCGCCGCCGCACCGGACCTCGCGCCATCGTCGGCGGCGGAGCCGACCACCGATCAGTACGAGAAGCTGATCGGCGGCGACACCCACGATCCGCACGGGATTCTCGGCGCCCACCCGGCCGGCGACGGCAGCACCGTCATCCGCACCCTCCGGCACAACGCGCAGAGCGTGACCCTGCTGCACGAGGGCGGCCAGACGCCGTTCGAGCACGTGCACGGGGGCGTGTTCAGCGCGGTCATCGACGGTCCGGTGACCGACTACCGGATCCGCGTCGACTACGGGCAGGGCGCGGTATACGAGGTCGACGACCCCTACCGCTGGTTGCCCACGCTGGGCGAGATCGACCTGCACCTGATCGGCGAGGGCCGGCACGAGAACCTGTGGGAGGTACTTGGCGCGCATGTGCGCAACTACGACACACCCGGGGGCGCCGTCACCGGGACGTCGTTCGCGGTGTGGGCGCCCAACGCCCGCGGCGTGCGGGTGACCGGCGAATTCGACTACTGGTCGGGCGCGGGCACCCCGATGCGCTCGCTCGGATCGTCCGGCGTCTGGGAGCTGTTCGTGCCGGGCATCGGCGAGGGCACCCGGTACAAGTACCAGATCCTCGGGCAGGACGGCGTCTGGCGGGAGAAGGCGGACCCGTTCGCCTTCGCCATCGAGGTGCCGCCGGCCACCGCGTCCATCGTCACCGTGTCCCAGTACGAGTGGGCCGACGACGACTGGATCGCCCGCCGCGCCGAGACCGACCAGCTCGCCAGCCCGATCTCCATCTACGAGATCCACGCCGGATCCTGGCGGGAGGGCCTGAGCTACCGCGAGATGGCCGACGCGCTGATCGCGGAACTGTCCGACACGCAGTTCACCCATGTCGAGTTCCTGCCGCTCGCCGGTCACCCGTTCGCGCCGTCCTGGGGCTACCAGGTGACGTCGTACTATGCCTCGGACTCCCGATTCGGCTCCCCCGACGACCTGCGGTACCTGATCGACCGGCTGCACCAGGCCGGTTTCGGCGTGATCCTGGACTGGGTGCCGGCGCACTTCCCGAAGGACGAGTGGGCGCTGGGCCGGTTCGACGGCACGTCGCTGTACGAGCACGCCGACCCGCGACGCGGCGAGCAGCCCGACTGGGGCACGTTCGTGTTCGACTTCGGCCGTCGGGAGGTGCGAAACTTCCTGGTCGCGAACGCGCTGTATTGGCTCGAGGAGTTCCACATCGACGGGCTCCGGGTGGACGCGGTGGCCTCGATGCTCTACCTGAACTACTCCCGTGAGGACGGGCAGTGGCTGCCGAACATCTACGGCGGCAACGAGAACCTGGACGCGGTCGCGTTCCTGCAGGAGACGAACGCGACCGTGGGCAAGCGGGTACCGGGCGCGCTGATGATCGCCGAGGAGTCAACGGCCTGGCCTGGCGTCACCCGGCCGACACACCTGGGCGGCCTGGGCTTCCACCTGAAGTGGAACATGGGCTGGATGCACGACAGCCTGGGCTACGTCTCCCGGGATCCGATCTACCGCTCGTGGCACCACAACGAGATGACGTTTTCGCTGATGTACGCGTTCTCCGAACAGTTCGTGCTACCCATCTCGCACGACGAGGTGGTGCACGGCAAGGGGTCGCTGTGGTCGAAGATCCCCGGTGACGAGTGGCAGAAGGCGGCGACACTGCGCACCTTCCTGGCCCACCAGTGGGCGCATCCGGGCAAGCAGCTGCTGTTCATGGGTCAGGAGCTGGGCAACCCGTGGGAGTGGAACCAGGCCATTCAACTCCCGTGGCAGCTCAAGGACTATCCGCTGCACAACGGCGTCCGGACCCTGGTCGGTGACCTCAACCGGGTCTATCGGTCCCGTCCGGCGCTGTACACGCAGGACTTCACGCCGTCCGGGTTCACCTGGCTGGACGCCAACGACCGGGAGGGCAACGTCCTGGCCTACCTGCGCTGGGGCAGCGACGGGTCGGTGCTGGCCTGCATCCTGAACTTCTCGCCGATGCCGCACAGCGGCTACCGGATCGGGCTGCCGTTCGCCGGGATGTGGAAGGAAGCGGTCAATACCGATTCCGAGCTCTACGGCGGATCGGGGGCCGGGAACATGGGTGCCGTGCTGGCCGCCGAGAACCCCTCGCACGGTCAGCCCGCATCGGCGACGATCACCGTTCCGCCGCTCGGCGCGCTGTGGCTGGTCCCGGAATCGGAGGGCTGAGCGGCGGGACCGCGGCCACGCCACCCGCCCGGCTCGTCGCGCTGATCGCCGCGAGCCTGGTCATGGTCCTGGCCACCATCCTGGTCGTCGGCTACGCCGGATCGGTCGGGATCGGTGGTTCGGCGGTGTCGGCCGAACGGATCGTCCTGTCGTCCGGGGGCGTCCCGATCGGCGTGGTGGGCTCGTTCGGCGAGCCGGCCGGCCCGGGCGACGCCGTCGATCCGTTCCAGAGTTCGGCCGACGGCGACCGGGTGGTGTCGGCGGTGTTCGCCGACCTGTCGGAATTCTGGACTGCTGCACTGTCCGCGGCCGGGCGGCCGGGGTTGGTTCCGCCAACGGGTGGATTCGTGTCAATGGACTCGTCGGGGTCGGCGGATGCGGCCGGGTCGACTGGGTCAGGGGCGCTGTGCATCACCGACCCCAACCAGATCGCCGGCAACGCGTTCTACTGCCCGAATCACGACGGGATCGTCTTCGACTCGGCCGCACTGGTCCCCGTGCTGCTCGGCTCCTACGGCAGCGCCGGTCTGGCCGCGGCGTTCGCGCACGAGTTCGGCCATGCCGTGCAGGTGCGGGCCGGTCCGACGCCGGCCGAACGCTTGGCCGAGCCGGACCGGTACCCCGCGATTCTCATCGAGGCGCAGGCCGACTGCGCGGCCGGCGCGTTCCTGGCGCACGCCGCCGGCGGCGGCTCCACTCGGGTGCACATCCCGGCGGCGTCGCTGGTGCGGGCGGTGGCGCCGCTGCTGGATTTCCGGGATCAGCCCGCGATGTCCCCGACGGACGCCGCCGCGCACGGGCTGGGCCTGGACCGGCTCGGATTCGTCCTGCGCGGTTTCCGTGACGGTGGGATGTCGTGCTGGGCGATGACCACCGACGATCTGGCGCTGACCCTGGGCCGCGCCGGGACCCAGGCTGGGACGCCGACGGCCCCCCGATTCGACTCGGCCGCGGCGGCGGTCGAGGCCGCGTCGGCCTCGGTCGCCGTGTTCGCCGGTGCACCGGCGTCCGCGCCGGATCCGGCCGACGTCGACCGTTCGACGGCGATCGGTCAGTTCGCTGCCGGCGCTGCGGTCGCCCTGGCCACCGGGCGGGCCCAGTCCGGAACGGATTCCGGCGCAGCGTGTTTCACCGGCGCGTGGACGGCGTCGGTGTTCGGCTCAGCACCCGTCGGCGAGCTGGGATCAAGGGCGGGCGACGCCGACGAAGCGCTGGACCTGATTCGTTCCCGACCCGGGGTGGGTTTCGACGAACTCGCCGCCTACTCGGACGGATTCCGCGGCGGCCGGTCGGTCTGCGACTGATCCCGGTCGCCTCGACTTGTCGGCGCGATATCCGATCAGGTCGCATCCGATCAGGTTGCGCCAGAATGTCCATTTCGCTTGCGGCTGAAGCGACCCAATGTTCCGCAACCCACCGCCAACCCCGACCCTTCGGCCGCCCAAACCGCTCGCGCGGAACATTCGGTCGCCCCCAGCGACCCCAAGTTCCGCAACCCACCGCCAACCCCCACCCTTCGGCCATCGGAACCGCTCGCGCGGAACATTCGGTCGCCCCCCAGCGACCCGAAGTTCCGCAACCCACCGCCAACCCCCCACCCTTCGACCGCCCGAACCGCTCGCGCGGAACATTCGGTCGCACCCAGCGACCCGAAGCTCCGCAGCCGCGACCACTCGCGACCACTGACCTTGGAATCGATCATCTCTCGGGTCCGCGGCGACCTCATGGATCAGTGGCGAGTCCTGGATCAGTAGAGTGCGGCCGCCAGCGCCCGGCGGGCCTTGATGACTTCGGGATCGTCCGAGGCGAACAGCGTGAACAACTCGACCAGGTGTTCTCGCGCGGCGGTCCGGTCATCCCCGGAGGTCCGGCGGACGGTGTCGACCAGCCGCTTGAACGCCGCCTCGCCGTTCCCGGCGGCCAACTCGGCGTCGGCGGCGCTCTTCTGCAGCTCGACGTCGTCGGGCGCGGCGTCGGCCTGGGCGATCGCGTCCGGCGGTAGCTTGTCGACGCGGGCCAGCAGGCCGACCTGCGCGAGGGCGGCCTTGGCCTCGGCGTTGGCCGGATCGGCCGCGAGGATCTGCTGGTACGCCAGTTCGGCAGCGGCATAGTCGCCGCTGGCCAGCGCCTCCTCGGCTGCGACGAACCTCGGATCCTCGGGCTCGGGCTCCGCCTCGGCCGCACCACCGCCGTCGGCGGCCAGCCGGGCCTCCGCCTGCCTGATTCCGGGTAGGTGATCCCTGAGCGCGTCGAGCAGCGCCGAGATCCACTCCTTCACCTGCGGTTCGGGCAGGGGCATGGTGAGCGGCTCGGTGATCGGCTGGCCCTGGGCGATGGCGATCACCATGGGCAGTGACTGCACCTGGAAGGCCTGGGCGATGCGGGGATTTGCGTCGACGTCGACCCGGCCGAGAATCCAGGAGCCACCGGCCGCAGCGGCCAGCTTGCTCAGCGCCGCGGACAGCGGCTTGCCCGGGTCGGCCCAACTCGCCCACAGGTCGATGACGACCAGCACCTGCGACGAGGCCTGCAGCAGGCTCCCGAACGTCGCCTCGTCGACGTCGACCACGAACGGTGACGGCGGCTGCGGCTCCGACCCCGCGTCGCTCCCGACCCCTCCGGCGCCACCACCGGCGTCGGCCGGACCGGCAGCCGCGGTCGCCCGGTTCTTCAGCGCGGACAGATCGACGGCTCCGGCGAAGGCGGCACTCATCGCCGCGGCCTGCTGCGGCCGGGGGTTGGGACGACTCATGACTTCATCTTCACATGTCCGTGCGACGGGGCAGCAGCCCGGCAGAATCCCAGTCGACAACCAGCGCGCCGAGGAGGATTCGTGCCCCTGCCCATCACCGGGCAACCCCGCACCGAAGTCGAGTGGTTGGACGTCGCCGCGACCATGCGCACCGAATTGTTCGCGCCGGTCGGGTAGAGTCGCCGCTACTTCAGTTGGGGCGCGCCGCCGAACCCGATCTCGTTCCCGTCCGGGTCCCGAAAGTTGGCCTTGCGCACCCCGTTCGGGTACTGCTCCCGTTCAACGGGGACGAGCCCCCTTCCCGCGACCTCGGCAACCCACGCGTCGAGGTCGTCGACGAAGATGGAATGCCGTGCGTGCCCGGCATGGTCGGGAGCCCGCTCGACGAAGACCGATCGGTGCTCGGCGAGATCCCAGACGGCCTCGTTGTCGTCGGCGACGTCCGGCGGGGCGCCGAACAGTGCCTCGTACCACGCCACCGCGCCGGGAAGGTCCGTGACGGGGACGCCGGCATAGAGATCGAGGGGCATGGGTCGATCGTATGCGTGATGCGGCTGCGTCAGCCGGGACGAACTCGACCGGCCGAGGCCAAACCTGGGAGGCGTTCCTCGCGCAGATCGGTAGCGGAGTTCCGTCGCGGCGGGGACCCGCCAAGACATCCGGTCGCGCGCACGACTTGATCTTCCCCTTGCCAAGGGCCGCGCGGTTCCAGCACTCGGCCTGCTCTCAACCGGCCTGCGCTGCAGCACCTTCATCACCGCCACGATCGTCGGCGGCACGCTACGCCTCCCCACATCGGTGAACAGATCCGCGAACATCCCATCGGGAAACAGCCGCCCGCACTCCCGGTGCAACAATCCGTGGATCGACCCGGCCGGCCTGCCTCGAGGTCTGCCAGCGTCACGACTGACCACCGGAAGGCCCGTTGTCAGACCCCCTTGCCAGACTGGCGGCCATGACAAGAATCGCGCTCTTCCACTCCGTCCTGGGTATCCGACCGGGCATCACCGAGGCCGCCGACGTGTTCCGCAGCGCCGGTCACGACGTGCTGGTGGTCGACCAGTACGACGGGCGGTCCTTCGACGACTACGAGACGGCCAACCAGTTCGCCGTCGACCTGGGCTTCCCCCTGGGGTTGATGCGGTCGGCCCTGGCGGCGATCGTCGACGAGCAGGGACCGATGG
>DATDBV010000223.1:0-11106 GCA_036524715.1 Nakamurella sp.
ATCCTGGGCGGGCTGTCCGTCGCGACCGATCTCGGTACCGGCGCGCCGTTGGACGAGTCGTTGCGGCGGTGCCTGGTGGCCCTGCGCCTGGCCCGGGCCATCGGCTGTTCCGACGACGAGGTCCGGACGGTCATCTACTCATCGTTGCTGCAGCACATCGGTTGTACCGCGTTCGCGCCGGAGAGCGCGGACCTCTTCGGCGACGACATCGCAGTGACCAGGTTGGCGTTGACGACCGACTTCACCCGGCGTTCGGAGATCCTGCGGACCTTCGTTCCCGGGGTGGCGCAGGCCGTCGGCCGCAGCCGGGCCGGGGTGATGATGGCGACGATGACCGCGGGCCGGCTCGACCCGGTGGCGTCGGCGGCGACCTGCGAAGTGGCGCGGGATGCGGCGCGGCGCCTGGGACTGCCCGAGCCCGTTCAGCGCAGCCTCGCCGCCGTGACCGCTTCGTGGAGCGGGACGGGTCATCCACGTCTCGGTGGCGACGAGATCCCTTTGCCGACCAGGATTCTGCACGTCGCCTCGGTGGGGGTGATGTTTGCCGGCGGTGGGCCGCGGTCGGCGGTCGAGGCGATTTCGCAACGAGCCGGGTCCTTCCTGGATCCGGTACTGGCCGCCGCTTTCTCGCCGGATTTCTTGGCCGACATCGACGAGATCGACGTCCAGGAAGCGGTTCTGGACGCCGAGCCGGATCCGGTCCGGACGGTCGGCGTCGATGAACTGGAGTCGGTGGCCGGAACCTTCGGGGACGTGGCGGACCTCAAGGCGCTCTGGCTGGTCGGCCATTCCGGCTCTGTCGCCGATCTGGCCGGGGCGGCGGCGACCCGGCTCGGCATCGCCGACGCCCGGCAGGTCCGTATCGCCGGCTTCCTGCACGACCTGGGCCGGATCGGGGTGTCGAGCGGCATCTGGGGCAAGGCCCGCCGGCTGAGTGCGAGTGAACGGGACCTGGCCCGGTTGCACCCCTATCACACGGAACGGATCCTCTCCCGCGTTCCGGCTCTGACCGACATCGCCGGCATCGCCGGTCAACACCACGAACGTTGCGACGGAAGCGGGTACTACCGCGGATTGGCCGGGCCGCAGCTGTCCATCCAGTCGCGCGTTCTTGCGGTCGCCGACTGCTTCCGGTCGTGGATCGAGGATCGGCCGCACCGCAGCGGTTGCTCGGCGACTGAGGCCGCCCAGCTGCTGCACGAGGACGCCCGGGCGGGGCGGCTCGACCCCGATGCGGTGGATGCGGTGCTCGCCGCGGCCGGGCAGGGCGAGGCAGCCCGCCGCACCCACCCCGGCGGCCTCACCGCCCGGCAGACCGAGGTGCTCCGGCTGGTCGCCCGCGGCATGTCGAACAAGCAGGTCGCGGACCGCCTGGTCATCTCCCGCCGGACCGCGGAGCACCACCTGCAGGACATCTACCTGCGGATCGGCGTCTCCACCCGGGCGGCTGCCGCCCTGTACGCGATGGAGCACGGGCTGATGGCCGAATCTGGGTAGATTTACCGATGTGGGTCGCCGGCCCTGCGGCGCACCCTGATTCGCATGACGTCCACCTCCCCGTTCGCCGCCGGTGCGCGGGAGCCCCTACTCTCTCGGCGTTTCGTGCTGCTCGGGCTAGCCTCACTCGCGTACTTCACCGCGGACGGGATCGCCATCTACGCACTTCCGCTGTACGTCACCGGACCCGTCGGTGCCGGACCAGCGGGCGCCGGGCTGGCCTTTGGCATGTTCGCGGTGTCCGCACTGGTGCTGCGCCCGTTCGCGGGGCGGCTCGCCGACACCCTTGGCCGGCGCCCGTTGCTGGCCGCCGGGGCCGCGCTGTGTGCGGTTTCCATGATCGCCACCGCGCATGTGGACGACCTGGCCGCGATCCTGGCCCTCCGGCTGATCCTGGGGGTGGCCGAGGCGGCCTTCTTCGTCGCGGCGGTCGCCGCACTGGCCGACATCGCCCCGCCCGACCGGCTCGGCGAGGCGATCAGCATCAGTTCCCTGGGCCTGTATCTCGGCCTGGCCATCGGGCCACCGGTCGGGGAGGCGGTGGTGTCCGTCGCGGGCTTCGGCACGGCCTGGTACGTGGCGGGCGCGCTGGGGCTGGTCAGCGCCGGATTGGTGCTTGTGATCGGTGAGACCCGGCCGTCGACCGCCGGGACCGGGGGGCGGGCACCGCTCATCCATCGACCGTCGATCCCGCTCGCGCTGGGGTTCCTGGCGTCGGTGGCGGCCATGGGAGGATTCCTGGCCTACGCTGCGCTGCGGTCGCAGGCCGTCGGGCTGAGCACCGCCAGCGTCCCGCTGATCGTTTACGGCGCGGTGGTCGTCGTGTGCCGGGTGGTGTTCGCCAAGGTTCCCGATCGGGTTTCCGCACCGCTGCTGGGCACCGGTGCCCTGGTGACCATCGCGGCAGGTATGTCTCTGGTCGCGGCATCGGCGACACCCACCGGGCTCGTGCTCGGGACCGCGCTGCTGAGCGTCGGTGTCGCGTTCAGCACCCCGGCGTTCTTCTCCGCGATCCTCGGTGCCGCCGGTCCCGCCGAACGCGGAGCCGCTTCGGGGACCGCAAGTGCCGCCATCGACCTGGGGATCGGCGGAGGACCGATCCTGCTCGGCCTGGTGGCGCAGGCCGCCGGCATCTCCTGGGCGTTCGCCGCCGCGGCGGCGGTGGCGGCGGCCGGCGCGATCTGGACCTGGACGCTGATCGGAACCGGACCGCGCGCCATCAGCCGCGGACCCGGTCAGCCGGCTGACGTGCCGATTGTGGACAACTGAGTTCGACGGCGGCGATCCGGTCCATCATCGGTGGGGCGGGCGCGGAAAGTGCGTGGTGCCCGTCCGCCCCCTTCGCCTACCGTGCCTGCGTGGGCGACATCTACGTGCTGAAACCGGGCGACTCCGACGAGTGGCGGGCTCGGCGAGAGGCCGAGCTGGCGCAGCTCGCGGAGACCCGAAGGCGTTGGATCGACCGGGTGACGGACGACCTGGCAATCGATGTGGTCACCGTGCGGCGGGTGGTCAGCGCGGTCTTCGATCATCCGGACTCCAAGGAATCGGCCCGGGCGGAGCCCGGTCAGGCCCCTGTGGCGCGCAGTGCGGGTGAGTGCTCGTGTTCCTGCCACCCGAGATTCGATCTCACCCATGACGGCGGTTTCGACTGCCCCTGCACCTGGTCCGCCGAACGGCGCGAGGAGGCCCGGACGGCATTCATGGAGGATGCCCCGTGGAAGGTGGAGCTGCGCGAGGCGGCCGACCGCGAGCAGCGGGAAGTCGATGCGTGGCTTGCCGGAGAGCCACGCGTGACGGCCAGGCGCACCTGC
Source organism: Nakamurella sp. (assembly GCA_036524715.1). Classification (GTDB taxonomy): domain Bacteria; phylum Actinomycetota; class Actinomycetes; order Mycobacteriales; family Nakamurellaceae; genus Nakamurella. Next base: position 3,312 of record DATDBV010000223.1, read on the forward strand.
TTCGCCGCTCCCGAAGTCTGGGAGGGCGAGATCGACGGCTGCAGCTTCTTCTTCCGTGAGCGACACGGCGAGTGGCGGATCGAGATCCGCCTCGCACGGAACGGGAGGTTCGTCGACCGCCTCGCCGGCGTCGGTCCGGACGGTGACCTGGTGACGGAGCCGGTCGAACTGACCTCCGGCACCGAGATCGCTCGAGGACTCGACGACGACCTCGGCGGAACCGCCATCGATCGTCTGGCCTTCATCGTCGATGCCGTCCGAAGCCACCTGCGGGCCGAATCCTGTCGCCGCGACGGCGCCCGAGCATTCTGCCCGGACTGCGGGCGGCGCGTGGACATCGGCTGAGTTCGGTACTCGCCAGGGCATTCCCGCCCCCACGCTGAAGCGTCCAAGGCTCAGTGAACCGGACGAAACCGGCACGAAGGGGGGCTCTTGAACGGCGGACCTGCCCGTGCGGGTCGTCTCCCTCAGGCTCAACGGCAACGATGGCTCGGCCGGCCCGAGTGGTCCGGCGAGATCCACCTGAGCAGCTTTCTTGAGCCGTTGGTGTGGATGTGGGTCGGCCGCCCGGGTGCGACGCGGGCCGGAGCTGGTGGTCCGGGCGGGACCGGATCGCGAGATCCACCTGGGCAGCTTTCTTCGACTGCTGAGGTGGATGTCGACTCGCGGGCCAGAGCGGCGTGATCGGTGGGGTGGGGTCCGCCGCGGGCGGCTCCTTCGGGGCAGGTGGCGTGCATTGCGCCGCCGACTTGGAGGGGCCTTCCGGCGTAACGGTCACCTTCGGTTCGACTGATCAACGCGGCGCGCTGCCCGCGCCCGCCGCGCGACGGCTCCCGGCCCTGGCACCATGGAAACCAATGTCCAGACGCAAGCGCGGTCACCTGCAGGCCGTCCCCGACCCCAACACATCCATCGCGCCGAAGGATCGGCCCAGGAAACGCCGGAGACGGGAGCCGGACCCCGAGTTGTTCCCGGGGGACGATCTCATCCTGATCGGCGACATGCCCCCATTGGCCGAAATCGGCGTCATGAGGGAGATCGCCGCGCTGGGCCGAGCCGCCGACGACCTCTCGATCGACGACATCCTGGACCAGCTGGCCGTCCTCGGTATGCCGCCCGAGTTGGTCGAGCAGGGCAGAGACCTCGGTGACGACCACCGGGCCGAACTCGCGGGCCTGCTCACCGCGGCGACCGCCATGGTCAACGGCGACCCGGTGGCCGGCCTGCTCGGCGTCTGGCGGCCGCTGCTCGACAAGAAGATGACCGCGTTCGACGCCGAGATTGCCGCCGCGGAGATCCTGGGGGCGTTCGACGGCGCGGCCGACGACGACGACCAGGTGGAGCGCCTTACCTGGCTGATCGAGGAGGCCGAGCACACCGGGCGAGCGGAGGCCCTGGTGATGTGCCGGATGCTGGGCCATCTCGGCCCGGCGGAGGTCCGCGGCCCGGCCGTCCGTGCCGCGAACACCCTGGCCGCCGGCGGGATCCGGGACCGACCCTGGGTGTCCTCGTTGGGCACGGCGAGGTTCGAACGCGCCTACGGCTTTGACGATGACGGTGGCCGGGTGCTCGCCGTCGAGTTCGCCTACGGCCGGCGCCCCCACGCCTTCGTGCTCCTGCTCGACGAGCTGGACGGCGGCGTGGTCGGCCTGTACGCCTCGGACGACACGCAGGAGCTGTTCCGGCAGATCCGGCTGGAGGCCCTGGCCCACGCGCGGCACCCGGCTCCGGTCGATGCCGGCGACGCGGCGGAGATCATCCGATCCGCACTGGCCCAGCCGTTCTGCCCGGAGGACGAGGACGAGCTGGCCGAGATGGAAGGCATCGTCCCGATCGTTCTCGAACGGCTGCGCCATCTTCCGCATGGTGCGCCGGCGGCGACCGAGCCGGCACGACGGGCCGACGCCGACCCGCCCGGCGTTGCGGTGTCCGACTTCGGCCCGCCGCCGTGGGCGCGGGCGAAGGTGGTGCACCGGATCAAGGTCACCATTGCCGGGTGCAAGCCGCCCATCTGGCGGCGGCTCGAGGTGTCGTCGGAGCTCGGCCTGCTGGCCCTGCACGATGTGCTGCAGGTGTCGTTCGGGTGGAGCGACCAGCACCTCTGGCAGTTCACCGCGCGTGGTCGGGTCTACGGCATCGACGAGGCGAAGCAGGTCACCGTCGGCGAGGTCGCTCCCGGCAAGGGCGACGCCTTCGAGTACCTCTACGACTTCGGCGACCGATGGGTGCATCGGATCCGGGTCGAGGAAGTCGGACCGGGAGATCCGGATGTCGGCTACCCGCGATGCCTGGCCGGTCGGCGGCCCGGCCCCGCGGCCCACGGGTACGAGGACCCGGAGGAAATGTGGGCCGAGGACCACGAGGATTTCGACGTCGACGAGCTCAACGACCGGCTGGATCGGCATGCACGGAGGAAGCGGCGGCGCTGACCCCACCCACATCCACCTGCGCCACCCGCCGGAGCGCAGAACCGATGTCGTCCAACGGGTCACCGTCGACGATGCCGGCCTGCCACTCGCGAACCTGCTCGGCCACTGGCCGGACGCCGCGCGCATCTGCCGGCCGGCGGGCGGGCGTGCTGCGGGAACAGGTGACGGTCCGGCGGGGGATCCCGGAACCGCCGGACCGTGGTGTCACGATGGGAACCCAGCCACCGCCGTAGGGAGACGCATGCCGGACGGACCGACGCCGACCCTGACTGCGGCGCACGCGGACAAGCTGCGCCGCCAGCTCGACGCCTGGCGCCGCCAACTGGTGGCCCTGGACCGTCGGCAACGGCAGCTGTACTTCAAGCACACCCGTACGGCGTCCCTCGAGCTTGTCGAACCGGGTCCGGACGACCTGGCGATCCTGTTGGCCGCCCGCCCCACCCGCTTGTTCACGCTGGTCTCGGACCCGTCCAGGGAGCAGCCGCAACCGGCCGTCGACGCACCGGCCGCCCCCGAGGTGGAGACCGCCGGTGCGCACTACGGCCGCCCGATCGAGGGCGGCATCCGGGTCGCCGACAAGCGCCCGGCCGAGTTGGACAGTTCGGTTCGCCGGTTGGATGTCATCGCCCGCCAGCTCTACGCCGATCGCGGCCTGTGGACGCTGTACGTCGGCATGCTCCTGCTGCAGTGGGTGGACCCGGACGACAACGCCACGGTGGTCAGCCCGATCGTGCTGATCCCGGTCGAGCTCACCCGCCCGGCTCGCGATCAGCCGTACGTCGTGCGCCGCAACGACGACGACCCGGTACTCAATCCCACGCTCAGGCTGAAGATGAGCGAGCTGGGCCTCCAGCTCCCCGACCTGGACGCCGACGATCTCGATCTGGCCGGGCTCCGGGAAGGGATCGGCCGGGCGATCGCGTCCAGAGCCGGGTGGACCGTGCTGGAACGGTCGGTGATGACCACGTTCAGCTTCCAGAAGGAGGCGATGTACCGGGATCTCACCGACAACGCCGACACCATCCTGGCCCACGCTTACGTTCAGCTGCTGGGTCTGGGTCCCGACGCGCCGTCCTCCGAGCAGATCGCCTTCTACCCGCCCGACCCGCTCACCCTCGACGAGAAGTACCCCGCCGAGGAGCTGGCCAGCATCCTGGACGCGGACAGCAGCCAACGGGCCTGCGTGGTCTCGGCCCGGGACGGCCACAGCTTCGTCATGGACGGCCCCCCCGGCACCGGCAAGAGCCAGACGATCGCCAACATCATTGTGGAGCTGATGACCGCCGGTAAGACCGTTCTGTTCGTCAGCGAGAAGGCCGCCGCGCTGGACGTGGTGCGAGACCGGCTGTCGCAGGCCAAGCTTGGCTCGTTCCTGTTCGAGTTGCACTCCCGGGCGGCGACCCGGAAGAAGGTCGTCGACGACCTGTACGTCACCCTGCAGCAGCAGGTCGCCACCAAGGCCCTGTTCACCGACACCGACCGGCGTCTGCTGATCGCCATGCGCGAGCAGCTGACGCACTACGCGTCCGCGATGAACGAGGTCCGAGATCCGCTGGGCCGATCTGTGTTCGGTGTCCTCGGGGAGCTGGGGGAACTCCCGCACGTCACCGGATCGCTGCCCCCGTCCGACTTCTGGGCCGGCCTGGACGACGCCACGCTGCGGCGGATCGCCGACGGGGCCGACACCATGGCCCGGAACTGGCGGCCCGCCCTCGATGGCGAGGAGTTCGCCTGGCGGGAACTGGCCGATGACAACCACTCGGAGTACTCCATCGGGCAACTGACCGCGGCCGTCACCGACGCCGCCGGATCCGCCGATGGCGTCGTCCTCATCGCAGCGGCGGTCGACGACGACACGGGCCTGGTCCGGCCGATGAGCCTGTCCGCGCTGCACGGCCGGGTGCGGCTGCTACAGCTCGCCGAGAGGCGACCGCCGGTGGTCGACGACTGGCTTTTCATCCCCGACCTGACTCCGGTGTCCGACCTGCTCACCGCGCGAAAGTCGCTGGGCGGCCAACTGGTCGCCGCCCGGAGCGAGCTCGCCGGCACGGTGGGTCGCCGCTGGGCCGATCTGGACGACACCGCCCTGGACACCGTTGCCGGGCTGCGTGGCCTGACCTGGGCACCGGCCGACAATGTCGTCACCGACGCCCTCCCCGGCCTGCTGACCTTCCTGGAGTCGGCCCCGTCCCGGCTCGGCATCATCGGTGAGGACACCGCCCAACTCGGCCGCCTGCTCGGCCTGCCCGACCGAGGGCTGACCCTCGGCCGGGCGCGCGCCTACGCCGACCTGGCCCTGCTCGCGGAGAACCCGGCCAAACCCCAGCGCGGCTGGCTCAACCCGGCCGTGCAGGCAGCTGTCGGCGAGGCGATGACCGTGCTCGGGCCCCTCGTCGACATGGTTCGTCAGCACGAACGCGGCCTGCGGGAGGTCTTCACCGACGAGGCGCTCGGACTGGATCTGGCCGCGTTGAACATCCGGTTCCGGGATTCCCACCGCGGCTGGGGTCGCTTCTCCGGCCAGGCCCGCGCCGACCGCCGCACCCTCAAGGCGGTCGCGGTGCGGGGGAAGGTCGATCACCGGCTCATCGAGAGGCTGCCCGACGCGGCGGCCTGGCAGACCGCCACCCGGGAACTCGAAGTCAAGGAGCAGCAGTTCGCGCCTCCGCTGGGCCCCGCCTACCAGCGCCTGGATACCGACTTCGCCCGGATCGGCAACGCGCTCGAGACAGCTCGCCGGGCGGTGAGCCTCGCCGGGGCCGCGGTCGACCCGACCGTGCTCGCCCGGCAGCTGGCCGACGGCGGATCCCCCGACCCGGGGCTGACGCTGGTCGCCCGCCGGCTGGTCGAGCAGGTCGCGGACTGGATCCGGGCCACCACCGGTCAGCTCGACCAGCCGGCGGTCCGGCAGATCGAGCACCTGTCCCTGGAGGACACCGCCCGATGGTGTGCGGCCCGGACGGCGGAGCTGAGTGAACCACTGGCGCAGACCGGCCGGGTGGCCGAGTTGAGCGGTCGGCCGATGTCCGTCGCCCAGGTGCGGGCCGCCCTGACGGCCGCGCGCCGGCGCGCCGAGTACGAGCGGGCCATCGAAAGCAGCCGGGCCGACGACGAGCGGCTGCTCGGCCCGACCTATGCGGGTGCCGACACCGACTGGGCAAAGCTCGATGCCGCACTCGAATGGGCGCGTCAGGTCAGGGACGTCGCCGGCGGGCCGGTGAGCCCGGCTACGGCGGAACGGCTCTCGTCGCTCACCATCGAGTCCGGGTTTCTGGCCAACGCGATCCAGGACTGGCTGCACAGCCGCGATCGGGTGCTGACTGCCTTCACCGACGAGCGGGCGCGCGGGTTGGCCGACGATCTGCTGGTCGATCTGCGGCAGTCGGCGCAGGCGCTCCGCGACATGGCCGACAGCGCCTACCAGGACATCACCCAGTGGTGCGCCTTCGCGCGGCAACGGGCCGAGCTGTCCGATCTGCATCTCGGTGACGCCCTGCTGGCGATCGCGGCTGCCCGGTTGCCCGCCGACGAGGTACCCGGCGCCATCGAGGCTGCGGCCCTACGGTCGTGGCTCGACACGACGATCGAACGCGACGGGCGGTTGCGCCGGTACCAGACCGCCGAGCGGGACGCCCTCGTCGCCCAGTACCGGGAGCTGGACCGGCGGATCGTGAACCAGGCCAATACCCTGGTCGCCGCGAAATGCGGTGAACGGCGGCCGAGGTCGCTGACCGGTCGGCCGGCGCAGGTCATCACCCGGGAGGCCAACAAGAAGGCCCGGCACAAGCCGATCCGGCAGCTGCTGGACGAGGTCGGCAGCCTGGTCACCGAGCTCAAACCCTGCTTCATGATGAGCCCGCTCACCGTCTCCATGTTCCTCCCTCCCGAAATGCGTTTCGACGCCGTCATTTTCGACGAAGCCTCGCAGGTGGTACCGGCGGACGCGGTGAACTGCATCTACCGGGGCGGGCAGCTGATCGTCGCCGGCGACCAGAAACAGTTGCCGCCCACCGACTTCTTCGCGCGGGCCGAGGACGCCGACTGGACGAACGACGCTGACGATGCCGCGGACGATTCGGCGCTGGATACCTTCCAGTCCGTGCTCGACCTGTGCAAGGCGGCCGGCGGGCTCAGTTCGCTGCCGCTGACCTGGCACTACCGGAGCCGGCACGAGGACCTGATCACCTACTCGAACTACCGCTTCTACGACGGGGGCCTGCGCACCTTTCCCAGCGCCTCCTTCGACAGCGCGGACCTGGGCGTCGAGCACTTCCTGGTGGACGGGCAGTACCGCCGCTCGGGCGCCCGGGACAACCCCGTCGAGGCGCGCAAGGTCGTCGAACTCATCGCCCATCACGTGCATACCCGGCCGGGCCTCTCGCTCGGTGTCGTGACGTTCTCCACGGCCCAGGAGGACGCCGTCCGCGCGGCGATCGAGGCATCCGGCGCACCGGAGGTCGTCGAACTGCTCGAGCACCACGACCGGCTCGGCGGGTTCTTCGTCAAGAGCCTGGAGAACGTGCAGGGCGACGAACGCGACGTGATCATCTTCAGCGTCGGCTACGGGCCGGACGAGCACGGCAAGTTCACCATGAACTTCGGCCCCCTGAACCGCGAGGGTGGTTGGCGCCGGTTGAATGTCGCGATCACCCGGGCTCGCCGCCGGGTCGAGATCGTCAGTTCGTTCAAGCCGGCGCAGATCACCGGGGTGAACTCGGCCGGGCCGCTGCATCTGCGCGGCTACTTGGACTTCGCCGGCCGGGGGACCGCCGCGCTCGCCCACGACGCGCCGGCCGGCGGGGGCCGCTCCGATGCCGGCGCCGAAAGCGTCTTCGAGGAGCAGGTGGGCCAGGTCATCCGCTCCTGGGGCTACCCGGTGCACACCCAGGTCGGCGCCGCCGGGTACCGGATCGACCTGGCCGTGCTGCACCCGGACCGGCCCGGCGAATATCTGCTCGGCGTCGAATGTGACGGCGCCGCCTACCATTCCGCGCGCACCGCCCGGGATCGGGACCGGCTGCGGGAACAGGTGCTGGTCGGCCTCGGCTGGCGGATCCACCGGATCTGGGGGCTGAGCTGGTGGCGGGACAGGTCCACCCAGGAGAACCGGCTGCGGGCGGCGATCGAAGCGGCGATGCAGTCCACCGACCGTGAGGCCCGGCTCGACGCCCGTGGAGAAGCCGGTGGCGGTGACGGGGAGCCCGGTTCGGTCGCCGAGACCACCCCCGCCGACATCGAGTTCGACGAGCTGGATCCGCAGGCCGTGCCCGGCTGGGCGCAGCCGTACCGGTTGGCGACACATCCGCCTGGGGAGCGGCACGCCGACCCACGGTCCCCCGAGGCGCGGCCGGCGTTACGGCACTTCT
>DATDBV010000224.1:0-7586 GCA_036524715.1 Nakamurella sp.
AAGGGATTCCTCCGGTTTGACACCGTCACCCTCCGCGCAGGTGGAACCACCTGGGGCAGCGTGACCACCGACGTGAACGGGACGGCCAAGTTCACCGTGAACCTGCCGGCGGGCACCCCCAAGGGAGACGTCACCATCACCGCGGTCGGCGCGGACCCCGCCGTCACGGCCAGCACCACGCTCACGGTCAAGTAGCACCGCAGGCTGATGCGTCCGCGCAGATCAACTGCCTGTCCACCACACCCCATACGGTCCAAACCGCGCGCGGGAAGGATGGGTCAGGATGGGGGCATGCAACTGGGCCGGATCTACGACGACCCGCATGACGGCACCCTCCGGGTGCTGGTGGACCGGCTGTGGCCGCGCGGGTTCCGCCGCGACGACCCGCGGATCGGCCGATGGCTGCCCGCGGTCGCGCCGAGCAACGAGTTGCGCCGCTGGTACGGCCACGACCCGGCCAGGTTCGACGAGTTCACCGACCGCTACCGGCGGGAACTGGGCGGCGGCGCGGAGGCCACCGCGTTCACCGAACTGGCCGACCTGGTTGCCCACCGGGACGTCACGCTGATCACCGCGACCCGCGAGGTCGACCGCAGCCACCTGGCCGTCCTCGCCCGACTGCTGGACGCGGACCCGGGGAAGCCATGACCGAGGAGTCGGCCGACCTGACGAGGATCCGCCGATGGGCGGACGCCGGCGGAACCTGGCGTGTCGTCGCCAGACCTCCGGACGGGGTGATCGTCTCGCTGTGCCGGTGCGACGGCGGTGAGGAGGCCGACCGGTTCGTCACCGCCGACCCACCGACGCTGGCCTACCTGGCCGATCGCGACAGCAACGAGCAGTAGGCCGGCGCGGCCCCAGCTCAGCGGGAGGCGGCGGGCACCGCTCGCGCCGCCGACGATGATGGCGAGGGGACCGACGCGACCGCGGCCCGACGCGGGCGCAGCACCCGCACCGCGATGGCCGGTTTCATCAGGCTCGCCGGCGGCGCCAGCAGGTTCATCACCCGCATGAACGCGGCCGACACCACCGGGTCCTGCCGGGCCACCCGCTGCAGCCGGCGCACATACCGGCCGACGGTCGCCTCCCCGCGGGCGACCGTCCCCTCGACGCCCGGCAGCCCCAGCACCGTGCCCCGCACCACGGTCCAGGCGATGTCCACGATCCGGTCGGCCCGCGCCGGGTAGTCGCGCGCGATCGCGTCGGACCCGCCCGCCATCAGCTCGGCCAGCGCAGCGGCCTGGAGGGCGGCGACGCTCATGCCCTGCCCGAACGTCGGGTCCAAGCTGCAGAGGGCATCGCCGATCGGCGCGTAGCCCGGCGGGACTGCGGCGAACCGGCGCCGGCGGCAGTCGGGGAACCGGTAGGTCAGCGCCTCGTGCAGCAGGGGCCGGTCGGTCAGCAGAGGCACCAGGTCGGGCGAGACCAGACTCGCGGCGAACGCTCGCAACCCGTCCGGATCGACCGGGATCGGCTGCTCGGCGTACGTGCCGAGGGTCAGGCTCCAGGTGCCATCCTCCTGCCGGATCGCGACGCCGACCCGGGGCACGGGCGGGACGGCCGCGCTGGCCACCACCTGGCGGCCGCCGACGTCGTCGGGACGTGCCTCGACGTGCACGGTGAGATAGCGGATGCCGACCTTGATCCGCTCCTCGACCGGCGCGGCCAGCCCCAGCTCCGGCAGCCAGCGGGCCGCCCGTCCGGAGCGGCCCGACGCGTCGACCACCAGGTCGGCGGCGATCTCCGACCCGGCTCCGCCGTCCCGGCTTCCCCGGATCCGAACCCCGGTGACCCGGCCGGCCTGGCCGACCAGCCCGGCGACGTCGCTTTCGTCGCGGATCTCCACGTTCGGCAGCGCCCGGACCCGCTCCCGCACCACGTGCTCAACCGTGGCGCGGGAGACGCCGATTCCTCGGGTGCCGAGGTTGCAGTCGGCCAGCAGCCCACCGCCGACGTACCAGCGGCCGATCCGGCCGATGTCGCCGTTCGAGTGACCGCCCCGGGCGAGCACCTCGGCGGTGAACCCCGGCAGCAACTGCTCGATCGACTCGCGACCGGAGGCGAGCAGCCCGTGGGTGTGGCGGCACTGCGGGGTGCCCGGTCGGGCGGCGGGTTCGTCGGGCAGCCGGTCCCGGTCCAGGACGAGGACCCGACGGGCGTGCGGGGCGGCGGCGGCTGCGGCGAGCAGGCCGGCGATGCTGCCGCCGACGACGACCACGGTGTCGATGCGAGTCTGGCTGGGTGACATGGTGTCCTCCTCGGGTGGGAGGCAACCATCCGTCGCCGGCCTGCTCAGTTCCCAGACCAGTTCCTGCTCACTTCTCGCCCGGACCGTCACCGGCCGCGGCGGGTGGACCGTGCAGTTCCCAGTCCCACAGCAGGTCATCGAGCCGCTCCAGGCCGATGGCGAGGTGCCGCCGGTAGGTGCTGAACGCAAGGCCGAGCACCTCGGCCGCCCTTTCCTGGGAACCGGCCGGCCGCACGTACGTCCGGTCGACCGCCCTGGCGGCCAGCTGCATGCGCGGGGCCGTGCCGATTTCCGCGATGGCCCGATCCACCCGCCGGATCAGCCAGGTCCCCGGGTCCGCGCCGGCGGGCACCAGCCGGGAGTCGGCCAGCGGGTTGCCCCGCACCCGGCCAGGTTGGTGGAGTTCGCGCAGCAACCGGTGCACGGCGTCACCGAAGTCCGACCGGGACAGCGCGACCGGGGCGGCCACCGGTGGTGGTTCGGTGCCGCGCTCGTCGAGCTCGTGGCGGCCCATCCCGGCCAGCCATTCGTCGAACGGGCTGCGGGAGAAGTCCCGGGCCCACACCGCGAACTCGATGCCGTCGACGGTGAGCGCGCCGAGCCGTTCCAGGCCGATGTAGGTCCATTGCGGGGCGAACGCCGGCTCGTTCGACGTGGAGACCACCAGCCAGCCCAGTCCCCGCACCCGCCACTCGCGCAGGGACACCGCGGCGATCTGGTCCGACACCACGCCGATGGTGCCGGGCGTCACCGCGTCGACCGCGATCTGGTGGAGCACGACCTCGTCCGGCTCGGGTGGCCGCCGCCGGCGCAGCGCGTCCAGGGCCCAGGCCAGGACCGGGTCCTGCCCGACGGCGTCCGGGGCCGCCCGGTCGACGCGGGCGACCACGCAGGCGCCGGACCGCCGGCCGAACGCGTCCTCGAAGACCGTGCAGGCCGCCGGCTGTGCCCGCAGCCAGTACGCGGCGACGGTGCGGCGGTGCTCGTGGCCGAAGAGCTCGGCCACCGCGGTGGTCTCGTCCGCGTCGTCGCCCCGCAGCGGCCGGGCCACCACCTGCCCGACGTCCTGGAATGTGTACAGCCGTTGCGCGTCGGGGTTGGCCCGGTGCATGTACAGCAGGTCACCGGCCAACCGGAAGTGCTCGGGGCCGGCGGCCGAGGCCATCCGGTCGAGGATGACCTGCCGGATGTTCGAGTGCAGCCGGACGAACGCGTCCCGGTCGCGCCAGCGCAGGTCCCGGTCGAGGGCGTCGCGGACGACTTCGTGCAGGGTCAGGCCGTCCGGGTGGGACTCGGCGTACGGGCGTTCGCGCAGCCAGGTCAGCAGCTCGTCGGCGCCGGCGTCGTCCAGGTCGAGGACGGTGCGCAGCATGGCCCGGTCGACGCGCCGGGCGTGTCCGCACACGTGCAGCGCCTCGCGTTGCGCGGGCGTGACCCCCTCGTCCAGGAAGCGGCCGAGCAGGCGGGCGGCGACGTCGGGATGATCGAACAGGACGCCACCGCCGGGCCCCCGGGACGGATCGTCGCCGCGTCCCGCCTCGATGGCGATGACCAGCGCCAACGGGTGCCCGTGGGTGGCGCGGACCAGCCGGTCGATCGTCGCATCGTCGGTGACCCCCCGGCCACGGACCAGATCGGCGGCGTCCCCGGGCCCCAGATTGCGCAGGGGGAGCACCAGCCCGCAGGAGGTGAACGCGGGATCGGCGGTCCAGGACTGCGGCGGTGGCCGGCGACCGGCCACGACGACATGGAGCCCGGCCGGCAGTGCGCCCAGGAACGATCGCCAGAACCAGGCCTCCAGCGGCGCGACGACCTCGAACCGGTCGACGACCAGCACGCTGTCCGGCAACAGATCGGCCGAATCGGCCCCGGCCCTGGCCCGCAGGGCCGTCAGCAAGCCGGCCGTGGTCGGTTCCAGGTCGGCGCAGTCCAGCCGGATCAGGGTCCGGTCGGTGGCGCCGAGCTCACCGGCGAACGCGTCGAGCATCGTGCTCTTGCCGACTCCGCCCGGCCCGTGCAGGTAGGCCAGCACGCGGTCCGGATCGTCGACGAAGGCCCGCAGGACGGCCAACTCGGCGTCCCGCCCGACCAGGTTGCGGCGGCGGGAGGCGGCGAGCAGCTCGGCGACCGTGCGGGGCACCACCCGATGGTCCCGCCCGGGGTCCCGACCGGCAAGCAGAGCCCGAACGGTGTGACACTGTGCGCGACCTCAGCGTGATGATGACCACCGGTGAGGACCCAGCCGGGTGTCGTCGCTGCAGGTCAGCGCCGGACGGCGGGCGGCGGGCATGCACGGACGGGTGATTCACCCGCGCGGGGAGGCCACGCAGTGTGACAATGCCGTGGTCACCCCGCACACGACGCGGTTCGCCCGGCCACCGGCCCGCGCGCCGGACTGGAGCGCCACTGTGAAGATCGGCGAGCTCGACCTGCACGTGGATGTCCGACCCGGGGACGGGTCGCGTCCACCGTTGTTGATCTGCAACGGCATCGGCGCGAGTCTGCGCATCCTGGATCCGCTGGTCAACGCGCTCGACCCGGCCATCGAGGTGATCCGCTTCGACCCGCCCGGGGTGGGGGAGTCGCCCGCCGTCGCCCTGCCGTACGGGCTGCCGCAACTGGCCGGCGTGCTCGACGAACTGCTCGACGAGCTGGGCCACGACGAGGTCGACGTGATGGGTTACTCCTGGGGCGGCGCGCTGGCGCAGCAGTTCGCCCTGCAGCGGGGCTCCCGGATCCGGAACCTCGTCCTGGTCAGCACCAGCACGGGGGCGTGGTCGGTGCCGGGCACGCCCCACGCCTTCCGCGAGATGCTGATCCCGAGGGAGCTGGCGGACGCCGCCGACGCGGCCGTCATCGCCGAATTCATCTCCGCCACGCCCGGCGCCGAGACCAAACGAACAGCATTCACCCAGGCGCATCAGCCGACCGACCTCCGCGGCTACCTGTTTCAGCTGGCGTCGGTGATGTGGTGGACGAGCCTGCCGTTCCTGCCGCTGATCAAGCAGCGGACCCTGGTGGTCGGCGGTCTGGACGACCCGATCGTGCCGCCGGCCAACGCGATGATCCTGGCCAACCTGATCCCGAACGCCGCCCTGGCGCTGGTTCCCGGCGGGCACCTCGAGATCGTCACATCGGCCAGCGACCTGGGGCCGCGGATCAACGAATTCCTCGACGAACCGGCCGGCCGGGCAGCCTGATCCGGTCAGGTCCGGCCGTCGAGCGGTACCGGGCAGCGTGGGGGTGTCATGGTGAGGTCGGCACGTCGGCGATGATCGCGGGATGCCCACCCAACCCGACGACGACGAACTGCTGCTGATCCGGCAATCCGGCGTGGTGCTGCGGGCCGGATTGATGTCGCTGTCCGCCGGTACCGGCAGCTACCGGGTCAAGGAGACGATGGCCCGGATCGCCGCCGCCCTCGGGATCGATCGGCACCACGCACAGGTGACGCTGACCGAGATCACGTCCACATCGCATCGCGGCCACAGCTTCCGCACCGAGGTCGCTGAGGTCGCCACGGTCGGCGTGAACGCCTCCCGGCTGGCGGCCCTGGAGACGTTGTCGGTGGACGTCGAACGCCTCGAGCGGCCCGCCGACGTCGCCGACGTGGCCGCGGCGCTGGATCGGATCGAACGGGAGCCACCGCGGTTCGGACTGTTGCTGAACGGGTTGTGGGCCGGCCTGGCCTGCGCCGCCTTCTGCTTCCTGATCGGCGGCGGACCGTTCGAGGTGGTGGGGGCGCTGCTCGGCGGCTGGGTCGGCCAGATGGTGCGCCGAGCCCTGCTCGGCCGGCACTACAACCACTTCGGCGTCACCATGCTCGCCGGCGCGGCGGCCTGCCTGGTGTTCCTGGGCTTCGTCGAGTCGTTGCGGCTCGTCGATGAGCCGGTGGCCGCGCACCAGGCCGGGTACGTCGCCGCCGTGCTGTTCCTGATACCGGGCTTCCCGCTGGTCACCGCCGGGCTGGACCTGGCGAAACTGGACCTGTCCGCCGGGGTGGCCCGACTGACGTATGCGGTGCTCATCGCCATGTCGGCCGCGCTCGCTGTGTGGGCGGCCGCGATCGCGTTCGACCTGACCCCGGGTGCCCTGCCCACCCCGAAACTCGGTCCGGCCGTACTGATCCCGCTGCAGGCGGTGGCCAGCTTCGTCGGCGTCGCCGGGTTCGCGTTGATGTTCAACGGCACCTGGCGGATGGCCCTGGCCGCGGGGGTGATCGGCATGGTGGCGAACGTGCTGCGGCTGGAGCTGGTGCGGCTGGACCTACCGCCGCAGGCCGCGGCCGCGCTCGCCGCGCTGCTGGTCGGGCTGCTCACGGCGGTGGCCGGACCCAGGCTGCGGGTGCCGCGGATCACCCTGTCCGTCCCGGCGGTGCTGGTCATGGTGCCCGGCGTGCTGCTGTACCGGGCCGTGTACGCGGTGTCCCAGGGTGACGCGGCCGACGCGGTCGGGACGTTCGCGCAGGCCGCGCTGGTCACCGTGGCCCTGCCGATCGGGCTGACGCTGGCCCGGATGCTCACCGATCGGCGGTGGGCGTTCGCGCGCTGACGCCGGTACCGTCGACGGCCCGAGCGGGTGGCCCCGCCCGTGCCGCCGGGGCCGGGCCGGGAGTCAGCCGTTGAACTGCTTGGCCTTCTCCGCGACCTGGTCGACCACGGTGTCGATATTGTCCGGCGTCTTGCCCTTGATCGCACCCGCAACCTGGTCGATCCGCTCGTCGGTGAGCAGTTCCTTCGCCTTGTCGATCAGCCCCGCGGCGGCACCGGCGTCGGCGGCCGCGGCCTTGGTGTCACCCGCGGCGGCCGCACCCGCCGCATCCTGCGCCTTCTCCTCGCCCTGCCCGAGCAGGTCCTTGGCCTTGTTCACCAGATCATCGAGACCCATGACGGGACCCCCTTCAACTCAGTCCCACCGGCTCGTCCGAATGGCCGTCGGGCCGACCCGCAGGCTATGCCCGGTGTGCCGGGACGGCAACCGACGTGGACGTCAGTGCAGCAGGCTGCGCCAGTTCGCCGGGAGGCGTTCGGTCGGACCGGGCACGGGCTGGTTCGGCGGCCGATGGTGCGGCGCGGCCAGCGTCGGCCCCTCGTAGAACTGCTCGTCCGGGTAGCTCCAGAACCAGTCCTCCCCGGGCTCGAAGCTCTGGATGAGCGGGTGTCCGGTCGTGCTGGAATGCGCGCTGGCGTGCTGGGCGGGGGAGCTGTCACAGCAGCCGATGTGCCCGCACTGGGCGCACCGGCGCAGGTGGAACCACCAGCCGCCGCCATCCAGGCATTCGGCGCAGCCGTTGCCGCTGGGCTTGGCGGTCGGGTCGATGCCCGGGATCTCGCTCATG
>DATDBV010000225.1:0-3966 GCA_036524715.1 Nakamurella sp.
GTGGCATCGGCACCGCCCGCGACTTCCTGCTCGCCGGCCTGGTCGACGACCTGCACGTCGCGATCGCCCCGATCCTGCTCGGCCGGGGCAAACGACTGTGGGACCACCTGCGCGGCCTGGAACTCACCCACAAGGTCACGACGGACGTGGCCGAGAGCGGCACAACCCATGTCACCTTCACCCGATAGGACAAACCCATGACGATCGAACGCCGACTCGCCCGCGCCGGGTTCACCCTGACCCGCACCTACCCCGTTCCCCTCGACCGCGTCTGGACGGCGTTCGCCGAGGAGGACCAGAAGCTGGACTGGTTCGGCGCCGGCGACACCTGGGAGTCCGGCGAGTGGGCGTTCGACTTCCGCGTCGGCGGACGCGACGTCGCCGTGGGGACGTTCCACGACGGTCCGGTCTCGCGGTACGAGGCCACCTACACCGACATCGTCGAGCACATCCGGATCGTCACCACATACGACATGTGGCTCGACGGGGCCCACATGTCGACCTCGGTGGCGTCGTTCGAGTTCGAACCGACCGACGAGGGCACCCGGTTCACACACGTCGAGCACGGCGTCTTCTTCGACCAGTTCTGGGCCGACGGACCGAACCGCGAGGAAGGCAGCCGGGGCGTGCACGAAGCCCTGGGCAACCACCTCGCCCGATGGGAGGTACCGGGTTTGCTCAGGTGAGAACCGCTCTGACCGACTTAGCGATGACCCCGAGTCCGAGCCCGGGGCTTGGTGTCCATCCGATCAAGCATCGGGTTCGTCGCCGTGCGGCGGCGCAATCGGCGCATCAAGGACGGTCACCGGGATCCCGTACGGCAGGAACCGGACGCTGCGGTTGCCGTCGGTGTTGTGTTTGTTCGCGCGCAGGGCTTCGAGCTCGGTCGCATATACCTGTTCGACCCGAGCGTCACCGTCAGCGTCCACGGTGTAGATCATCCAGACGCCCTCACCCGTGTCCCCGGTCGTTTCGGGCGCGGGTGCCGCACGACGGGCTCGACCGAGCTCGTCGAACGTCCCGGGGCGACCTCGGCCCTCACCGGACGCGTTGAGCATCCTCGCGAACTGGCCGAGAGCACCTCGCAATTGATCGCCGGCCCCAGGGAAGAAGCGATCGAGGTCATCGGGATCGAATCCGAAGGGCTCGTTGCTGGCCATTGCTTGCCTCCTGCTGGCACCGTCCCCGCAGCACCTGCGGACGAACCAAGTGTGCGCCATCTCTTCCAGCCGGTCGGTGATGAGCCGCACGGGAAGGCAGGCTTGCCTCTGGAGCGCCAGGCGGGAGCGGTACATCGCGGAGCCCAACTGGAAGCTCGCTCCGCAAAGCCAGCCGCACGCGGCGAAGATCGGGGGTGGGCGCGGCGCCGGGACGACCGGCACGTACGTGCGTGAATGCTGAGCGCAACACGACCAAGGTCTGGTCACTGCTTTGGTCACTGGAATGGCTCGCCGACTTCCAACCGGCAGTTCAAGAAAGCTGCTCTTGTGGATCTGGGCAAGACGGCCACGGTGGTCGCGGGACCCGGCCGCCCAACAGGCCGCACCACCCGACCCCCAAGCGAAACGATCATGATCTTGGGCCATCCATAGTGGCAAGGTCATCGAACGGGCCGCATTGGATGACAACGGCCGATCTGCGTGTCACGGGACAGTCGCAGCAGGTTCTCACCCAAGCAAGGGCTTCGAGGATGACGACGTGACGGGCGAGATGACGATTGTCATTTCGCAGTGATGACGCGCGGCACTACTGGCCGCGACCCGGTCGGCGGGAGGCTGTCCGGCATGAGAACAACAACACCAGAGAAGATCACGGTCCGGCCCGGCGGTGCTGCCGGCCCAGGTGTGATGGCCGAACTGCGGTGCGCGTCGAAGGTGTTCGGCCGGGGTTCCCGCGCGGTGGACGCCGTCCTGGACGTCGATCTCACGGTCCGGCCCGGCGAGTTGCTGGCGGTCCTTGGGCCGAACGGCGCCGGCAAGTCGACCGCGATCGGCATGTTGACCGGGATGACCGCACCGACCACCGGCACGGCCCGGCTGTTTGGGATGGATCCACGTGATGTCGCCGCCCGTCGGCGAGTCGGGGTCATGCTCCAGGCGTCGGGAGTCCCTGACACGCTTCGGGTTCGGGAGTTGCTGACCGCCTTCCGCGGCTACTACCCGGAACCGCTCCCGCACGAAGCGGTGGTCGCCGCCGCCGGTCTGGCCGGTCTGGAGGACCGGTTGTTCGGCTCCCTGTCGGGCGGTCAGCAGCGGCGGGTGCTGTTCGCGATCGCGCTGTGCGGCAACCCTGAGTTGTTGTTCTTCGATGAACCGACGACCGGCCTCGACCCGGAGATCCGCCGGACGCTGTGGGCCAGACTGCGCGAGTTGGCCGGCGCCGGCCGGGGCGTGGTCCTGACGACCCACTACCTCGAGGAGGCCGACGCGCTGGCCGACCGGATCGTCGTCCTGGACCGCGGACGGATCATCGCCGAGGGAACACCGTCCGCGATCAAATCACTCGTTCCCGGGCGCAGGATCGCCGCCCGGACCGCGGTGCCGGTCGAGGAGGCCCGGCGATTCCCCGAGGTGCGCGGTGCGTCGCGGGCGGGGTCGGTGCTGACCCTGCTGGTCGGCAGGCCGGAGCCGGCGCTCGGCGCGCTGCTCGGTCGTGACCCGGGGTTGACCGGGCTGACCATGACGGAAACGAGCTTGGAAGAGGCGTTCCTGACCCTGACCGACCGAACCGAGAGGGCAGCATGACGATCACCAGCACGATGCCGCGACCCGCTGCCAGGCGGACCAACACGTTCCGGCTGTACCGCACCGAGGCGCGTCAGGAATTCCTCAAGCTCATTCGCATCCCGATCTTCGCCGCCACCACCGTCGCCCTGCCGCTGATGTTCTATGTCATCTTCGGCATCACCTTCGCCGACCAAACCGCACGCGGGGTCGGAGTGACGACCTACATGCTCGCGACCTACGGCACCTTCGGCGTCATCGGGGCGGCCCTGTTCGGCTTCGGAGTGTCGGTGGCGGTCGAGCGCGGGCAGGGCTGGATGAGGCTCAAGCGGGTTTCGCCGATGCCGCCGCTGGCGTACTTCGTGGCCAAGGTGATCATGAGTGTCACCGTTGCCGCCCTGATCGTGGTGTTGCTGTTCGTGCTCGGCGCCACCATCGGCGGGGTCCGCATGCCGGTCGACCAGTGGGCCGCCCTCGCCGGCGTCCTGGTCGCCGGCGCGCTGCCGTTCTCCGCGATGGGACTGGCGTTCGGCTATCTGGTGGGGCCCAACTCGGCGCCGGCCGTGTTGAATCTCGCGTGGCTGCCGATGGCCTTCGCGTCCGGATTGTGGATCCCGATCGGCATGCTTCCCGGCGTCGTGCAGTCCATCGCGGTGTTCCTGCCGCCTTACCACTTCGTGCAGCTGGCGCTCGGCACCATCGGTGCGTCCGAGGGTGGGTCCCCATTGCTTCACCTGGTGCTCCTGTTCGGCTTCACCGCGGGCTTCCTGGTCGTGGCAGCCTGGGGTTTCCGGCGCGACGAGGGACGAACCTACGGATGAGGAGACACCGGTGAGCGAGGCTTGCCGAGCGAACCATCAGCACCACGCCCGACTTCCGCTAGGCATCCCGGAGAGGTGACGGCGTGAGCGAGAACCGGAACCGAGGGGCCAGGTACCTGCCCTACATCTGGCTGGTCTACCTGGCGGCACTGTTCTTCCAACCGGCCCAGGACCCGACCGCCGGCCCGGCCGACTGGGTCGCGGTCGGGGTGCTGATCGCGGCCTTCCTCCCGCTCTACCGGACCGCGCTGCACACCCGTGATCAGCGGCGCATGGCCGTCCTGCTGGCGGCCATCGTGCTCCTGGCCCTGCTCGGATCGCTGGTCAACACCGGCTCGAGCGTCTTCCTGGTCTACGCCGCCGCCCTTGCCGGACGGCTGGAACCGGTCCGCCGCGCCGTCTGGGTGATCGCTGCCCTGGCC
>DATDBV010000226.1:0-3169 GCA_036524715.1 Nakamurella sp.
CGCAGCCGGCCCAGCACCACCGGCAGCTCGCCGGTGTGCAGGACGGTCAGCCGCTGGGTGGTCCGGGTGAGCGCCACGTACAGGTCCGACATCCCCCGCGCGGATTCGGCGATGATGCCGGCCGGGTCGGCGACGATCACGCTGTCGAACTCCAGTCCCTTGGCCTGCATGACGGTCAACACGACGACGTGCCGGCGCAGATCGGTCGCCGTGTCCACCATCTCGAACAAGGACGGCTGTGCGCTGGAGGCGTCGGCCGCCAGCGCCGGGCCGCCGGAGCGGGCCCGTTCGACGGCGTCGGCGACCGCCGCGTATCGGGACCGGGGCACGAGCACCCCGACGGTGCCGGGCTCGTCGTCCTCCTCCCGGACCACGTCGACCACCTGCGCCGGCAGGTCGGACGACGCCACCCGGCGATGCGCGGGCAGGACGCCGGTGTCGCGCACCGACCGGGGCGCACGCAGGTCCGGATCGATCGCCGACAGCACCGGTTCGGCGACCGTCATGATCTCCGCCGGCGTGCGGTAGTTGACGGTCAGGTCCTCGACCCGGAACCGGCCGCGGACGTACGGGCGCAGCATCCGCGACCAGGACAGCGCACCGGCCGGGTCGGACGTCTGCGCGAGATCCCCGACCAGCGTCATCGACCGCATCGGGCAGCGCCGCATCACCATCCGCCAGGCCATCGCCGACAGTTCCTGCGCCTCGTCCACGATGACGTGGCCGTAGGTCCACTCCCGGTCGGCGGTGGCCCGCTCCGCGGTGGACGTCCAGTCCACCACCTCGTCGTGCAACCCGGCCAGCGTGGAAGCGCTGACCATGCCGAGCATGCCCTGGAGTCCGGCGTCATCGGGGTGCAGGTCGTCGTTGGCGCCGAGCAGGTCGAGCACCTCGGCGGCGTAGCCGGCGTCATCACCGCCGTTGCCGGCCGCGGCCGCGACCGGAAGCGTGCCCAGCAACTCGGCCGCCTCGTCCAGCAGCGGAACATCCGCGGCGGTCCACCCGGTCGGGTCGTCCGCGCGCAACAGCAACTTCCGGTCCTGCGGGCGCAGGCTCTCCGCCGCGAACTCGATCCGGGCCGCGGAGCCGAACAGGTCGGCGAGCAGGCGCTGCGGGGACAGCGCGGGCCAGACGTCGCGCAGGGCGTCCCGCAGACCCTGGTGCTCGACCAGATCCTGCCGGATCGCCTCGAGATCGTCGGCGTTGGCCAGGCTCTGGCCGTCGGGACCGGTGCCCATGCGGGCGGCGACCTGCCGCACCAGACGGTCGATCACCCGCCGGACGAACAGCGGCCGGGCCCGGTTGTGCGGCCGGCGCGACGCCCAGGCCCGGTCCCGGGCCGCGGTCAGGATCGTGCGGTCCAGCACCACCCGGCCGCCGGGTGCCCCGTCGAAGGCGACCGTGATGGGCGTCGCGGGCATCGCCTGGCGTTGCAGCACCGCGTTGGCGATGACGGTGCCCATCACCGTCCGGCCCTTGATCCGTGAGGTCTCCGGGTCCTCGACCGCCCGCGCCGACACCCCGGGGAACAGGTCGGCGATGGTCGACAGGACGACGGCGTTCTCGCCCAGCGCCGGCAGCACCTGGCCGATGTAGGTCAGGAAGGTCGGGTTGGGCCCGATGATCAGCACGCCCCGCTGTTGCAGCTGCTCGCGATGGTTGTAGAGCAGGTAGGCCGCACGATGCAGGGCCACGGCCGTCTTGCCCGTGCCCGGACCGCCCTGCACGACCAGGATCCCGGCGAGGTCTGCGCGGATGATCTGGTCCTGCTCGGCCTGGATGGTGGCGACGATGTCGGACATCCGACCCGTGCGAGGCGCCCGGAGGGCGGCCAGCAGGGCGGCCTCCCCCGCCGGTCCGCCACCGGCCGTCCGGGCCGCGGCCAACGCCTGGGGATCGGTGAGATCGAGATACTCGTCGTTCGCGGACTGCACCCGGCGGCGCCTGGTGACGATGTACCGGCGGCGACGCAGGCCCAGCGGATTCGCGGCGGTCGCCACGTAGAACGGCCGCGCCGAGGGCGCGCGCCAGTCCATCAGCAGCTGATGGTGGTCGCCGGCATCGTCGAAGATGCCCATCCGGCCGATGCGCATCGTCTCGCCGTCGGTGCGGTCGATGCGGCCGAAGCACAGCCGGTCCTCGGCAGCGTTCAGCGCCACCACGGCGGCCGCGTGGTTGGCGTAGGCGACGTCCCGCTCGACCCGTCCGCCGGGGGTGTTGTCGCTGCGGCTGATGAATCGGTCGCGTAGTCCGATCCGTTCGATCCGGAGGGCGTCCAACCGCCGGTACAGCACGTCGAGGACCGCCTGCTCCTCGGCAACGGGGTCGTCCGGGGAGATGCTGCCGGAGTCTGACACGCGGGCCCTTCCGTTCACCGATGCTCGCGCTCGCGCAAGCCGGACAGAACAGTTTACGCCCGGTGGACCGAAGGTGCCGGCGGACCGCGAAGCGCTCGGCCACCGCGGTTCGCAGGACAACTCGCAGGCTCGGTCGTCGCTCCGCGTCGGCTGTTTCGATGATTCGGTCGGCAAGCCCCGCTCAGGCTGTCGATGATTCGGTCGGCAAGCCCCGCTCAGGATGTCGATGATTCGCTCGGCAAGCCCCGCTCAGGATGTCGATGATTCGCTCGGCAAGCCTCGCTCAGGCTCCCAGGGTCAGCAGCAGCCGGCCGTCCACGTCGCCGGACTCGATCCGCCGGTGCGCCTGGGCGGCCCGCGCGAGCGGGATCCGGTCGGTGATCCGCGTGGTCAGTCGGCCCTCGGTCAGCATCGTGTTGATCAGCCCGGCGGCCTCGGTGAGCTCCGCGGCCGACGCCCGGCTGATCACGAACCCGTCGATGGCGACGTCGTGGGTGTAGAGCGGGGCCAGGCTCACCGTGATCGGCGACCGGCCAGCGGTGACGAGCATGCGCCCACCCGGCCGCAGCACGGCGGCGGCCGTGTCGGTGTCGTTGGTGCCGGAGGTGTCCCAATAGACGTCGACGCCGTCCGGGGCGGACGCGGCGATCCGCTGCGCGAGATCGGGCGCGCGGTAGTCGACGACGGCGGCGGCGCCCGCGGCCCAGCACCGCTCGGCGGTGCTGTCCCGCGCCGAGGTGATCACCCGCACACCCGCGCGGACCGCCAGCTGGATGGCGGCGATGCCGACGTTGCCGGCGCCGCCGCCGACG
>DATDBV010000227.1:0-3043 GCA_036524715.1 Nakamurella sp.
CCGCGGTCGTCGACCCCGTTGGTCAGCACGTCGTCATGGATCTCGTCGGCGATCTTCTGCCACTTCTCGGCGATCTCGTGCGAGTCGTGCAATCGGGCCAGCCGCACGCCGCGGTCCAGCGCCACCCAGCACATGATCTTGGACGCGGTGAAGTGCTGCGGCTCGCCGCGCACCTCCCAGATGCCGCGGTCCGGTGCCCGCCATTGCGCGGCGGCCTGCTCGACCTGTGCGATGACGATCGGCCACAGCTCCTCGGGCATCTGTTCGCGGGAGCGGGTGTGCAGGTAGATCGAATCCAGCAGGGCACCCCACACGTCGTGCTGCTGCTGGTTGAAGGCGCCGTTGCCGATGCGCACCGGCCGGGCGTCGTCGTACCCGGTCAGGTGGTCGAGCGTCCTTTCCTGTAGCTGCCGCTCTCCGCCGACGCCGTACATGACTTGCAGGTCGTTCGGGTTGTCCCGGCACACGTCGTGAATGAAGTAGAAGAAGTCGTTGGCCTCCCGGTCGAAACCCAGCGTGTACAGGCCCCACAACGCGAAGGTGGAGTCGCGGATCCAGGTGTAGCGGTAATCCCAGTTCCGCTCGCCGCCGGGTGTTTCCGGCAGCGAGGTGGTGGCCGCGGCCAGCAGCGCGCCGGTCGGCGCGTAGGACAGCCCCTTGAGCGCCAGCGCCGACGACTGCAGGTAGGCGCGCCACGGGTGGTCGGGGAAGGTGCCCTGACTCAGCCACTGCCGCCAGTACTCGCCGGTCCGCCACATCCAGTCCACGGCCTCGGCGGTGTTCTTGGGCGCCGGCAGATCGGAGAACGCCAGCGCGACGTAGTGGACGTCGTCGTTCTTCATCTTCGTCCGGGCCAACGCGGTGCGGCCCTCCAGGCCGATGCGCAACGAGCTGGACAGCTTCAGCGTCGGCTGACCCTTCGCGGTCGCGACGACCTCCGAATAGTCCGACCTCGGGTACGACCATTTCCCGCCCTTGCGGGCGTAGTCGAAAACCGGCTCGCAGGTCATCTGCAGGTCGACCGTGCCGTAGACGCACCTGATGGTGCGCAGCAGGACGTGCGCCGCGTCGTCATCGGTGGGCGATCGGCGGTGAGTCTTGGACCGCTGATCGGTGTTGTGCCACTCCGCCATGATCAACGCGTCGCGGACGACCAGCCAGCCGGTCGGTGTCTGCCAGGTGGTCTCCAGGACGAGGGTGCCGGGTAGGTAACGGCGGGCCGCGGGCACCGCGACGCCGAACGGCGCCACCCGGAACGAGCCGCAGGCGCGGTCCAGCAGGGCGGTGAAGATGCTCGGCGAGTCCGGGCGAGGCACGCACATCCACTCGACCGCACCGGACGGTGCGATCAGGCAGTTGGTCTCGCAGTCGGACAGGAACGCGTAGTCACCGATGCTGGGGAAGTTCCCCGAGCTGTGGTGGACCCCATGCGTCGGCGCCTCGGTCGAGGCCGACCCGTCGCCGGGTGCGGCGAGCACGTCGACTCCACCGGTCGGGGAGGCCATCACTGCGTCCAGGCTGGTGTCGAGCCCGTCGACGGTGCCGGAGGTGCCGCCGGCCGTATCGGTGTCGGTGTCGGTCATCCGAGCATTGTCCGGCACCGGAACCGTCGCGACGTGGCGAACAGATCACGGCCAGGTGTCGGACCGGACTCGATCCGCCGTCTCGTCAACCGGCCGTCACCGAGCGGTCACCGTGATCGACTACGGTCGAGGGGTCATCTCCAGGGGGACCTCACGCGGGCGGGCCAGGTGCTCGGCCATGGCGTGGACAACGGGGTTGCGGTCTTCCTCCCACTGTTGCTCGCCCAACGGAGGCTTCGCCATGCCCTTGCCCAACCGGCTCGTCGCCGAGTTCATCGGTACGTTCGTCCTCGTCTTCGGCGGCTGCGGCGCCGCCGTGCTCGCCGCCGGGGTGCCCGATGTCGGAATCGGATTCCTCGGTGTCTCACTGGCTTTCGGCCTGACCGTGCTGGTGATGGTCTATACGGTCGGTCGCATCTCCGGCGGTCACTTCAACCCGGCGGTCTCGCTCGGTCTGGTGCTGGGCGGCCGGCTGCCGGCCCGCGACCTGCTGCCCTACGTCCTGGTGCAGGTCGCCGGGGCGATCGCCGCGGCCGGTCTGCTGTACGTGGTGGCGGGCGGCAAGCCCGGCTTCGCCATCGACAACACCCAGGCGGGCGCCTTCGCCACCAACGGCTTCGGCGACTTCTCGCCCGAGGGCTACTCGCTGCTCGCGGCGCTGATCATCGAGGTGGTGCTGACCGCGATCTTCCTGTTCGTGATCCTGGGCACCACCGACTACCGGGCGCCGCAGGGCTTCGCCGGGATCGCGATCGGGCTGAGCCTGACCCTGATCCACCTGATCTCGATCCCGGTGACCAACACCTCGGTGAACCCGGCGCGGTCGACCGGACCGGCCGTGTTCGTCGGCGGCACCCCGCTGACCCAGTTGTGGCTGTTCTGGGTGGCGCCGTTGGTCGGCGCGGCCATCGCGGGTCTGGCCTACAAGTTCCTGGCCGGGTCCCGGGGCGCGGCCGACGAGCTCGCCGAGGCCCAGCCCGGCGTCGCCGACTGACCCGCTTCCTGCGTCGATCTGCCAGGTTCCGGACTGGATCGTGAAAGGGGCAGAACCTGGCAGATCGATCTGCGGCTCAGGCCCGGGAAGCGGGTCGGCCGACCTTGCGCTGATCCAAGACTCATTTTCGGCGCCATTTTGTCCGGTTCCGTTGGTCCTTGATCAGCGCAACTCGACGAGGTCTGCCGGAGCCCGGCCCACCGGTCACCGGAACCGCCTCCCTCCGACGGACGGCGACGCCGGCTTCACCCCCCCGATGGCGGCCCGGGATAGTCAGGGCTCAGCGCAGGTTGAACCGTCCGGACCGCCGGTCGAACGTCACCGCATCGGTGTCGAACGCGGCACCGATCGCCCCGCTCGTGGCCAGGTCCCGCACCGGCCCGCCGGTGACCCGCGAGCCGGGCCCGATGAGCCAGCCGTCCTGGCCCAACTGCACCGCGGCCTCGACGTCGTGGGTCGAGGCGAC
>DATDBV010000228.1:0-6201 GCA_036524715.1 Nakamurella sp.
TGATCGTCGGCTGGGTGAAGATCTGCCCGTCCGGGATCGGCTCCTCAGGATGATCAGTTCGCCATTTCTTCACCTGGTAAGGGACGTCGGGGATTCGGGCGCCCACGATGAACGTCAACCCGGCATCCTCGAGATCCTTCACCAACCCCGGCGCACGACACGCCGCCGGTCCCATAACTGGCAAACCGGGTGGTCCCATGACCGTGGCAAAACTCCGCTCAAACCGGTCCCATGAACCTGGCGAGCGACATTCGGGGTCGGGTCCGGGATTAAACATGACATCGCTCCTGTCCGTTCAGTTCCACGACCTGTGCACGAACCGTGTCCGGGGCCGCGAGGCGACCAGACACCGGGGCCGTCGCGGCCTCGGTGCCAATATGGGTGGTCGATACCTCCGCGACGCGAGGGTGACCCGGACTGCCTCATACGCGATTCCTTACCCGAACTACGCCATGGCCGGCAGCGATGCGTGGAGCCGCATCGTCCGGTTCATTTGCTGACGTCCCAGCCCGAAATCGTGTGCTGGATGGTGATGAAGCGTTCGTGGATGTCGGTGGTGCTGTTGACTGAGAACGTGTTTGGCTCGTACTTGGAGCCGCGCGGCGGGGTGAGGAGAACTGCAATGCCCCTTTCGCAATGAGGAGTTGCTGGACATCGGTGCTGCTTCGCTCGAGCTCTGTCGCCATCGCGTTGAAGATTTGATGCCGCGCGAGTGCTGCCCTTCGGCGTCGAGGTGTCTGACTGGACCGCCAACTACGCTCGCGACCACTGGCCTAGGCATCATCGGGTGTTGGTCGAGGCTCCAGCCACGTCCCTACCGAGCGACCCGTCGCAGAGGGGTGGCGAGTAGAGGCAGTACGTCGGATAGGTCAGTGGCCTGGTGCTGCGGGAGTAGGTCGTCGGGTTGGATGCGGTGGCCGGCGGCGTGCGGGACGGTTGCGTTGGTGATGAGGACGGGGTTCATGTCGGCGCGGCCCCGAAATGTGCGGGGAAGGTCGGGGGAAGGCGGCGTCTCTAGCGTATTGGTCACCGTCCGTCCAACAGATTGGGATCCTGCTATGACTGCCACCGTTCAACGTGCCCCGCTCAACGGCGTCGATGTTCCGGCGTTGTTCGCCACCCTCGATGCCGTCAGGGAGTCTCCGCAGCTCGCTCAGTTCCAGTTCCGGGCGACCAACGAGTGGCTCAGCGGCACGCACAACCGGACCACCATCCAGGGTTTCTACGGCGCCGGTGTGGAGGACACGTCGCGAGCGGTGCCGTTCGGCTACGACGCCGACCATCCCGCCGTCCTCGTCGGCTCCAACCTGGGTCCGACGCCGGTGGAGTTCCTGCTGCACGCCATCGCCGCGTGTCTCGCGTCGGGCCTGGCGAACATCGCGGCCGCGCGGGGGATCACCTTGCGGCGGGTGTCCTCGACCGTCGAGGGCGACATCGACCTGCTCGGCATCTTGGGGCTGTCGGCCGAGGTCCGTAATGGCTATCGCCAGATCCGGGTGCACTTCGACATCGAGGGCGACGCGTCGGCCGAGCAGCTGACCGCCCTCGTCGAGCAGTCACGTTCTCGTTCCGCGGTTTACGACGTCTTGGTCAACGGCACCGATGTCTGCATTGACGTCACCGCTCGCTGACCGGCTGGTTGACGGCGACCGGTGGGATGTGGTCATCGTCGGAGCCCGGGTCGCCGGCGCTTCGACCGCGTTGTTGCTCGCCCGCGCCGGCTTGCGGGTGCTGGTTGTCGATCGTGCCCGTCGGGGTGCCGACACCCTCTCCACCCATGCTCTGATGCGCGGCGGGGTCCTGCAGCTGCGGCGCTGGGGGTTGCTGGATCGAGTCAGGGCGTCGGGCGCGCCGCCGGTGCGCCGGGTGACATTCCACTACGGCGGCGATGCGGTGCCGATCACTCTCAAGCCGTACGCCGGAGTTGACGCGCTCTACGCGCCGCGGCGCACGGTGCTGGACGCGGTCCTGGTTGACGCCGCCGAGGCTGCCGGCGCCCGATTCTCCTTCGGCCAGACGGTTGTCGAGGTGGTCCGGGCCTGCGGGGGCGCGGTGATCGGCGTGCTGGTTCGTGATCATGACGGGCGAACCTCGACGGTCCGCGCACAGCTGGTTGTCGGCGCGGACGGTCGAGGCTCTGTCGTCGCCGCCAGCGTGGCCGCTCCGACCATCCGAGCCGGTCACCACACCGCGGCGTACGCCTACGGCTACTGGGCCGCCGCCGACTTGGACGGCTACCACTGGCATTACGGCGACGGGCTGTCCGCTGGGTCGATACCGACGAACGACGGCCTCGCGTGCGTGTTCGTCGGTGGACCGCCGTCCGTGCTGGCCGCCGCGCAGCGCCACGCTCGACCCCAGGACGCGCAGCGCCGGCTGCTGGCGCGCATCGACGGGAGCCTGGCCGACCTCGTCGCGGCGCCACCCACCGGTGCCGTCCGATTCTTCCGGGGACTTCCCGGACGTCTGCATCGTCCATACGGAGCCGGGTGGGCGCTGGTCGGCGACGCAAGCTGCTGGAAGGACCCGCTGTCGACCCACGGCATCACCGCGAGCTTGCACGATGCGGAGCTTCTGACCGCAGCGATCGTCCGCGGGTCCGGGACCGAGCTTGCGATGGCCGGCTATCAGGCGCAGCGGGACCGGACAGCGGTGCCCATCCACTCGGTGACCGACCGGTTGGCGTCGCATGCCTGGAACCCCGCCGAGGTCCGCCGGCTCCTTCGTGAAATGTCCTCACTGATGGCCGACGAGGTGGAAGCGATCTGCGACTTCGACGCGCGGCCAGCCCGCGCCGGCTGAGCATGCCGCCCGTATCTCTACAGCGCTAGATTGAACACCGGAGGAGCGATGCGCGTCGAGATCGACCTGCTGGGACGCTTCGAGGTCCGGGTCGAGGGGGTCCCGGTTCCCGCCGGGGAGTGGCGGCGGCGGCAGGCGGCCGCCTTGGTCAAACTGCTCGCGCTGGCGCCGCGCCGGACCCTGCACCGCGAGCAGGTGATCGACTCCCTTTGGCCCGGGTTGACTGTCGAGGACGCCGCCGCACGGCTGCACAAGGCCGCGCACTATGCCAGGCGCTCGCTCGGCGTCCCGCAGGCACTGGTGCTGAGCGGGGACCACGTGCAGCTGTGCCCCGATGTCGCGGTCATCGTCGACGCCGAGGCATTCCAGCGGTGTGCCGAGCGGGCCCTCGCCGCCGAGCCAAAGGAGTGGCCGGCAGAGACGTCCGTCGCTGACCGTTGGACCGGTGGGCTGTTGCCCGACGACCCGTACGAGCCGTGGCTCGAGGAGCCGCGCGAACGGCTGGAGCAGCTGCACCAGGCCCTGCTGCGCCGCGCCGGCCGGTGGGCGGAGCTGGCCCGGGCCGACCCGGCCGATGAGGAGGCCGGTCTCGCGCTGGCCCGGCAGCTCGCCGACGCCGGGGACCGGCGCGGGGCGCTCCGGCAGCTGGAGCGGTTGGAGCGCGCCGTACGTAGGGAGCTGGGCATGAGTTCGTGCCCGGGCGCCGCGACGCTCCGCGCCGCGTTGCTCGGGTCCGACACTCAGCGCCCCGAGCACCCGCTGCGGCCGCCGCCGGTGCTGGGCCGAGACGCCGAGCTCGGCCGGTTGGATCGTCTGATCGCCGCGACCGGCATGGGTCGGGGACGGACGGTGTTCATCTGTGGAGCCGCCGGCATCGGGAAGACCACGCTGCTGCGGTGGCTGGACCGGCGAGCCGTGGACCGTGGCCTGCGGGTCGGCCGGGGCCGGGCCGCAGGGATCGAGGGTGCCTGGCCGTACGCGCCGGTGCTGGAGGCCGTCGCCGACCTGTGCCGCCGCCACCCCGCAATGCTCGACGGTCTGCCCGACGACTTCCGGGTCGAGATCGAGGGGGCACTGCAGGGCACCTCACCGGAGTGGATCGGTGAGAGCCGGCATCAACGGCTCTTCGTCAGTGTCGCCGAGTTGCTGCGCCTGGCCGCCACCGGTGAGGGCGCGGTACTCATCGTCGACGACCTCCACGATGCCGACGAGGCGAGTCTGCGGCTGCTGCACTACCTGGCCAGGATCGCCGTCGAGGAGCCGATCACGATCGTGGTCGCGCACCGCCCGTGGCCACTGCGGCCCGCGATGGACGCCATGCGACGCAGCCTGATCGGGCGCGGACCTTCGGTCGTCCAGCTGGACCTGGGCCCGATGAGCGAGGCGGACATCAGGAGGCTGGCGGCCAGGACCCTCGGCTCGGACGAGAGGTCACTCGACCGGGTCACCAAGCTCGCGGGCGGCAGCCCTTTCGCGGCGGTCGAGCTGGCGCGGATCTTCGCTTCCGGCGATGACGGACCGGCCCGGATGGGCGCCTTCGTGCTCCATGGCCTCGGAGATGCCGCCGTCGGCGCCCTGACCCGGGTGGCGGTCCTGGGCTCAAAGTTCGACACCGACGAGTACACGGCGTTGTCTGGGCTGGACGAGGACCAGGCGTATGCCTGCCTGGATGAGTGTATGGCCGCAGATGCTGTGGAGCGGACCGGGGACGGCTACCGGTTCCGGCACGCGCTGGTGCGCGATGCGCTGCTCGACCCCGTGCCGCCGCACCACCGGCTCCGCTTGCACCGACAGGCCGCCGATGCTTTGCGCCGGCTGGGGGCGAGCCCGGCGCGCATCGGTCAACAGCTGCTGCGGGCCGGCGACGTCGTCGCCGCCGCTCCGTTCATCCTGCAGGCGGCCCGCACCGACGCCGCGATCGGCGCGTACAGCGACGCGCTCGCGCTGCTCGAGGCGATCCGCGCCGACGTCCCCGATGCCGAGCGCGGTCCACTGCTGGCCCTCCGAGCCGACATGCTGATGGCCACCGGCGACGCTGCAGCCGTCCTCGCCTATCGGGAGGCCCTCGGCGCTGCCGCCGACGACACGGAACGCCGCCGACTCCGGCCGCGGCTGGCCCGAGCCGCCACATTCGCCGGTGACTACGCCACCGCGGCCGAAGCGCTGGACGGGTTGGAACCGGACGGTTCGGCCGACGACGCCGCCCTGCTGCTGCAGCGGGGGCTGCTGGCCTACCAGACCGGGGACCTGTCCGCGGCCGAGGCGGCCGGGGACGAAGCGCGGCGCCGCCTCGACCTGTCCTACCCTAGCGACTGGCGAATGTACGACCTGATCACACTGCAGGGCCTGTGCGCGCACCGTCGCGGCGAGTGGTTCACCCGTCTCGGCCTGGAACTGCGCGCCGGCGCCGAGCGGCCGGACCTGGCGCTGTCGATCTTCGACAGCTACCTGTGCGTCGCCGAGTACCTGCTGTACGGGCCGACACCGTATGCGGAGGTCATGGCCCTGGCCACGACCCTGCGCGAGTCGGCGCAACGGTCCGGTGTACTGCGAGCCGTCGCCTTCGCCACCGCGCTGCGCGGCGAGGCGGCGCTGCTCTCTGGTGACCTGCCCCTGGCCGAGGTCGAGCTGACCCGAGCCGTCGAGCTGCACCACGAGATCGGCTCGAACGCGGGGGAGGCGCTGAGCCTGCAACGCCTGGCCGAGGTACGCCTCGCGCACGGAAGGCACGCCGAGGCGATGGAACTGCTGCACCGGGCGCTGCCGCTGGCGCGCTGGTCCGCAATCGGGCTGCACCTGCTCCACCGGGTGTACGGGACCATGATCCGAGCCGCCGAGGACGTCGACAGTGCCCGCGCGGTCGTCGACCGGGCCACCGCCACCCTCGGCCAGGAGGACAACTGCACCTTCTGCAACGTGATGCTCGCCGTCCCCGCCGCTGTGGCCTGTGCTGACGCCGGCGACCTCGACGACGCACGGCGACACCTCGCCATCGCCGAGCAATCGGTCGTGCTGTGGCGAGGCACCGCCTGGCAGGCGGCGATCGCGGAGGCCCGCGCCCACCTTCACCAGGCCGAAGGCGACGCCGAGGGCGCCCGCCAGCGGATGCTCGAAGCGGCCGAGCTCTTTGCTGCTGCCGGCCAACCGCTGGACGTGAACCGCTGCCACACCTGATGGTGAGGCCCGACGGCAGACCCACCCCAGCCCGCCCGGAACGTCGTGGACGCCCTCGCTCGAGTAGTCACAGTCCTCGTGGCCGGCGTTTGAGGCTTCGTTGGACGCTTTGCCATAACGTGCAGGTGCGGATGCGCGGGGGGACCCCACCCCACTGTCGTGCGGGACGCACGCTAAAGCAACCGTCTTGCGGAACGAGCGCGTGCCGTTGGCCAGCCCACGAGT
>DATDBV010000229.1:0-2821 GCA_036524715.1 Nakamurella sp.
GAGGCTTCTCCGAGGTTCGCGCCTCTTGCCACGTCACGCACGGGTCGACGGTCCGCGCACTTGCCACCTTCGGCCCTTCTGGATCGATCACGAAGGGCCGAATGTGGCAAGTCGATGCCGGTCCGGGGGATCGCGGCGCACGGTGGCCTCGCCCGCACCATTACGCTGTCGCCCCGTGGACGAACGCACCGGCATGCCCCGGGTCGGGATGGTCGGCGGCGGTCAGTTGGCTCGCATGACGCATCAGGCGGCGATCCCGTTGGGCCAGACCCTGCGGGTGCTGTCGGTGGCCGCGGACGACAGCGCCGCCCTGGTCACCCCCGACGTGATGATCGGCCACCACGCCGACCTGGACGCGCTGCGCGCCTTCGCCGCCGGCTGCGACGTCGTCACTTTTGACCACGAGCATGTGCCCGGTGAGCACATCCGCATCCTGGTCACCGAGGGGCACGCGGTCCACCCGGGGGCCGACGCGCTGCAATATGCACAGGACAAGGCGCTCATGCGGACCCGGCTGACCGAACTCGGCGAACCAGTGCCGGCCTTCGAGGTGCTGGCCGCCGACGACCAGGCTCTGACGGAGCGGATCGTCGCGTTCGGCGACGCCCACGGCTGGCCCTGCGTGGTCAAGACCGCCCGCGGCGGCTACGACGGTCGCGGCGTCTGGGTCGTCCGCGCCGCCGATGAGGTGGCGGCGCTCGACCTGCCGACCGCCGGGCAGCTGGTCGTCGAACAGTTCGTGCCGATGCGTCGGGAGCTGGCCGCGGTCGTCGCCCGGTCGCCGTTCGGGCAGGCCGCGGCCTGGCCTGTGGTGGAAACCGTGCAGCAGGACGGGATCTGCGTCGAGGTGATCGCGCCCGCGCCCGGGCTGGGCGGGGACGTCGCGTCGGCGGCGGGCCGGCTGGCGCTACGCGTGGCCGCCGAACTGGGCGTTGTCGGCGTCCTGGCGGTCGAGCTGTTCGAGGTCGATCCCGGGCCGGACGCACCCGACGGGATCCTGGTCAACGAGCTGGCGATGCGCCCGCACAACTCCGGGCACTGGTCTATGGACGGGGCGGTGACCGGGCAGTTCGAGCAGCACCTGCGGGCCGTCCTGGACTACCCGCTGGGCCGCACCGACCCGCTCGCGCCGTTCACCGTGATGGGCAACGTGCTCGGCGGTCCGGCCGACGGGCCCGGTGCCGGGGTCGGCTTGGACGAGCGGGTGCACCACCTGGCCGCCCGGTTCCCGCAGGTCAAGGTGCATCTGTACGGCAAGGCGTTCCGGCCCGGGCGCAAGCTCGGGCACGTGAACGTTCTCGGCTCGGATCTCGGGGAGCTGCGGCGGATCGCCGGGCTGGCCGCGACCTGGCTCGGCGAGGGCGTCTGGTCCGACGGCTGGGACGCGCACGCCGGCGACCCCCGGCCCGCTCGCCAGGAGGAGGCGGTCCTGCAATGAACGAGGCATACCGAGCGAACAATCGGAACTTTCGGCGCGGGGGCCGCGCCGCGGCTGCCGAGCTTGCCAGGCGTCTCGGGAGGGCGACGCGATGACCGAACCGGTGGTCGGGGTGATCATGGGCTCGGACTCGGACTGGCGGGTGATGTCCGCCGCCGGCGAGCTGCTCGACGAGTTCGATGTCCCCTACGAGGTCGGCGTGTACTCGGCGCACCGGACCCCGCAACGGATGCTCGACTACGCCGGAACGGCGGCGGGCCGGGGCCTGCGGGTGATCATCGCCGGGGCCGGCGGGGCCGCGCACCTGCCCGGCATGGTGGCGTCCGCGACGGTCCTGCCGGTGATCGGGGTGCCGGTGCCGCTGGCCACGCTGGACGGCATGGACTCGCTGCTGTCGATCGTGCAGATGCCGGCCGGGATCCCGGTGGCGACGGTGTCGATCGGCGGGGCGCGGAATGCCGGGCTGCTGGCCGTGCGCATCCTGGCCAGCGGCGGCGACGAAGTCGGCGAGCGGCTGCGTGCCTCGCTGGTCGGGTTCGCGGCCGGGCTGGAGCAGATGGTGCTGGCCAAGCACGACACATTGCGGGCGAAGACCGGCCGCTGACGGCCACCTTGCCAGGCCTTGACGTATGGTCGGCATTCGCCGACCATACGAGAATGGCCGACCATTCAGCCCCCGACTATCAGCTCGCCGACGAGCTCGCCCTCGACCGCGCGGAGCAGTATCGGGCGCTGTTCGAGCCGACCCGTGAGCAGATCGTCAGCCTGCTGCTGGACCGGGCGGCGACCACCTCCGAGCTCGCCGAGATCCTGGGAAAGCCCAAAGGCACCGTCGGGTCGCACCTGAAAACGTTGGAGGGGGCGGGCCTGGTGCGGGTAGTGCGCACGCAACGGGTGCGCGCGCTGGAGGCCAAGTACTACGGGCGGACGGCTCGGGTGTTCTGGTTCGAAACGGTCGGCGCCGCGGTCGGCGAGGTGCCGCGCCGGCTGCGGCAGGCCGCCGACGAAGCGGCGGCCGTGCCGGAGCCGGACGAGCGGCCGATGACCGGCTCCGTCCGCTACGCCCGGATCCCGGACCATCGCGCGCAGGAGTGGAAGGATCGGTTGCACGATCTGCTCGACGAGTTCGACCGTGAGCCCCGGGCGGGGGAGCAGGCGTACGCGCTGGTCGTCGGCCTGTACCCGGCGGGTCGACCCCGGTTGTCGACCGGGTCGGAGGCGCAGGACGCCCCGACATGACGGCCGAGGAACCCGGTGACGCGACCGCCACCCCCCGCGTCACGGGGATGGGTGCGTTCCGCCGGTTGCTGGCCGCGACCACATCGGCGAACCTCGCCGACGGCCTGCTGACCGTGGCGGTGCCGTGGCTGGCGTCGGCGATCA
>DATDBV010000230.1:0-4855 GCA_036524715.1 Nakamurella sp.
CCGGCCGCCGCGGCTGACCCCGACGCGCCGCCGGCCGGCGGCTGACCCTCCGCCGGGGAGGACAGGGCTCCCGGGGAGATCAGGGCTCAGATCAGTCAGAGCCCGGCGGCCAGTGACCCCACCGCGCGCGGATCGGCGGCACCGGACCACCCGCCGTCCGATCGCCGCACGATCGCGTGGGCGTGCCCGACCCGGCCCGCGCCGGCTCGGACGGCATGACCCCGGGCGGCGAGTCCAGGGGCCCAGGCCGGCGGGGCGCCGTCCTCCAGCGAGATCACCTGGTCGTCGCCGGTCCAGGTGTCGAAGCCGCCGTCGCCCAAGAACCATCTCGGTGCGCGGACGGCGGTGCCCGGGCCCTGTCCCGCGGCCAGCAGGCGGGCCAGCAACTGCAGCACGATCTGCGGCTGGCTGTCCCCGCCCATCGTGCCGAGCACCGCCCGCAGCACGCCGCCGGGCGCGGTCACCAGGGCCGGCGCCAGCGTGTGCGGCGGGCGGCGGCCCGGCCCGTATTCCGCTTGGTGCCCGGGTTCGAGGGTGAACCCGAGACCCCGGTTCTGCAGGAAGACACCGGTGCCGGGAGCGAGAAGGTGCGCGCCCCAGCCGGCCGCGTTCGAGTTGATCAACGAGACACCCATCCCGTCGCCGTCGACGACGCTCAGGTACGTCGTGCCGCCGGCCGCCGCCGGTGCCGGCGGGGCGGTGCGTCGGTCCGTCCGGATGGCCGCCCGGCGCGGGGCCAGCCGCGACTCGGCCAGCAGGGCGGCGCCGTCGGCGTGCTCGTCCAGCACGCCGGGGCGGTCGTGTCCGGCCCACCGCGCGGCCTCGGCGAGCAGGTGCGGCCAGGCCGGGTCGTCCGGGGCGGACGGCAGCGGCAGCCCGTCGGCGATCCAGGCCGCCGCCGGAATCAGGTACCCCTGCGACGGGGGTGGTGTCGTCCAGATCCGGTGGCCCCAGGCGAGCGTCGAGACGGGCTCGACCCAGCCGGCCAGCGGTCGGGACAGGTCGTCGGCCGTGAACAGACCCCGCCCGAGCTCGATCAGCCCGTGACCGAAGGCGCCGCCGTAGAAGCCGTCCCGTCCGTGGCCGGCGATCGCGTCCAGGGTGGCGGCCAGCAGCGGCCGGGTGACCCGGTCGCCGACGGCCAGCCCACCGGGCCGGTGATAGTCGTCGGCCCCGGGTACGCCGGCGATCCGCGACGCCGCCGCGGCCAGCTGGGGCGAGGCCGGGAATCCGTCGGCGGCCAGCGCCCGGGCCGGGGCGAGCAGTTCCCGCAGCGGCGTCCGACCGAACCGCTCGTGCAGCGCCAGCCACCCGTCCACGCAGCCGGCGACGGTCACGGCCCGGATGTCGCCGCGCCGGGGCATCCCGCGATGCCCCTGCCTCCGCAGGGCCTCGGCGTCGGCCCCCGAGCCCGCCGGACCCGCCGCGGCCAGGGCGTGCGGCTTCGCACCGCCGTCGTGGACCAGGGCGAACAGGTCACCGCCCAGCCCGCACAGGTGCTGGCAGGTGACGGCCAGCACGGCGTTGGTGGCGATGGCCGCGTCCACCGCGTTGCCGCCGCGGCGCAGCACGGCCACCCCCGCCTCGGTCGCGGCCTGGTCCACCGAGCACACCAGCCCGTGTTCGGCGGTGACGGTGCCGTCGGTGCCGTCCGAGCCGTGACTGTCAGACCCCAGTGGCATCGTCCGAACGGTACGGGGTGAACCCCAGAGGGTCCGGTTACCGGGACGGCAGGCGAACGGGTGAGTTTCGCCGATTTGTCACCGAATCGGGTATTCGGGACCGACGGGCGTCATCCTCTGCAACATCAACCACGCCCGTCGTCGCGGCGCCGGGAGATCGAGGAGAGGGGCAAGCCATGGCGCGCAGTTGTGGTGCGGTACAGAACTACTTCCGGCAGGTCGACCTGTTCCCGGAGCTGCGGACCAACCAGGCCCGGCTGGAGAGCCAGACCCGGCGGGCGCTGCGGACGGGAGGCGAGCGGCAGTTCCCGCGGGAGATCCCGCTCGTCGTGCACATCCTGTACAAGGCGGACAAGGACAACATCACCGACGATCAGGTCGCGTCACAGATCCAGGTGCTCAACGAGGACTTCGCGGGCACCAACTCCGACATCGGCCAGGTGCCGGCCCCGTTCGCCGGACTCGTCGGCACCGCCGGGCTCTCGTTCCATCTGGCCGCCCAGGATCCGGGCGGGAACCCGACCACCGGCATCACCCGCACCCGCACGAGCAGGACCGACTTCGGCGTCGACGACTCGATGAAGAAGGCGGCGTCCGGCGGGCAGGACGCCTGGGACACCGCGCGCTATCTGAACATCTGGGTGTGCCGGATGCGCGGCGGCGTGCTGGGCTACGCCCAGTTCCCCGGGGGTGACCCGGCCACCGACGGGGTCGCCATCATGACCGCCGCGTTCGGGCGCGGGGGGTCCGCGAAGGCCCCGTTCGACCTGGGCCGGACCGCCACCCACGAGATCGGGCACTACCTGAACCTGTCCCACATCTGGGGCGAGGCGCGGGTGCCGACCTGCGACGACACGGACTATGTGGACGACACCCCGAACCAGCTGGGCCCGAACAACGGCAGCCCCACCTTCCCGAGCGTCTCCTGCCCGTCCGCCCCGAACGGTGACATGTTCATGAACTACATGGACTACGTCGACGACGAGGCGATGTACATGTTCAGCAAGCTGCAGGTCGACCGCATGCACGCCGCGCTCGAGCTGTCCCGGTCGGACCTGGGCTCCGGCCTGGCCGCCCCGGCCGCCGCGGCATCCTGACCGACCGCGCCCGCGCTGGGCGATAATCGGCGGGTGAAGCCTTTCGTCGATCGGATCTGGATGCGTTCGCACGAGGAGGAGAAAGGCGACGTTCGCGTCTACCGACCGGACGATTTCCCGTTCCCGCCGGCCCGGGGACGCGAGGGGCTGAGTTTCCACGCCGACGGGCACCTGGACTACCTGGTGCCCGGCCGGGGCGACCGGCCAACGACCGAGCCCGGCACCTGGCGGGCCGATCCGGCCGATCCGGCCCGGCTCACGGCGCAGGTGGCGGGCCGGACGATCGGTCTGCGGGTCACCGCCGTCGGCGACGACGTGCTCCGCCTGGCCTGGAGCTCCTGACCTGCTGCTCCGTCGTCACCGCGGGTGCATACTTTGCGCACAGAGCGCGGCCGGGAGGGGGTAGGCATGACGACCCCGGCCGCGCACCTGACCCGCCCGTCACCGGCGGCGACCCCGGCGCTCCCGGACCGCCGGCCGGACGAACCGGTCGGCGCGCCCGCCCACGTGGTCCCGGTCGCCGGACGGGTCACCCCGGTGCCGGGCCCGGGCGATCCGGCCCGCACCATCAGGCGGGCTCCGTCCGACTTCGGGACCAGCACGGCGACCACCCTCAAGTCCGGCTGGGGGCCGCTCGGCATCGGGTCGACGCCGTGGGACGCGATCCTCGCCGCGCTCTGCGGGGTACGCCGCGCTGCGGGCCGACCAGTACGACCAGCATGGTGCGACACGATGTCGCGTATCGCGAGTGAGCTCGCAGGTTGGAGGCCGGCAATGCCGGGTGCGTAGTTCCTGATCAGTGTTCGAGATCGGTCCCCTCCCTGACGTGCGTCGGCAGGTCCTGCCTGTCCGGGGTGCGAAGCTCGGGGAAGAAGCCCAAGGGCCCCTGGTCCGTCCGGGGGAGCGACCGGGCAAGGGGAAGGTCGGACGGGCGAACGCAAGTGAACCCCTGTTGATGCCTCGTCATCGTAGAGCCCGGAACGACGGAATGAACACCGGGTGATAGGGCCTGGCCGCTGGTGGAGGCGGCGAGCGGCGACCGGAGACGTGCTGAGTCGGTCGTGTGAACACCGCTGGCCTCGGGGTAAAGGGGGCGCCCACCCCGACCGTGTCTCGTGTGCGCGGAACGTGGAAACCCCGTCGGAGTCCGGACCGTGACGGTCCGGTAGGCCGATCGTGAGAGGGGCGGAACCCTCCGGCGGGACAGGATGCCCAAGAAGCGGATGCCGGTCGCCGAAAGGCAACGGGACTCGTGATCAGTCTGCCGCGTCTCCAACGCGGTGGTCACGGGGAACCGTCCGGATGCCGGCCGCGACGGCCGGACCCGAGAGGGTGCTGACGTGGGCAGGTGAGCCTATGAACTTCGAAGCCGGCCGGCTTCGCCAACCGAGGGGCAAGTTTGACGCCGACATGGTGAACGGACCCGAGGACGCCCTGGACTGGACCGTGGTCAATTGGCGGGTCCACGAAAGGAACGTAACGAGGCTGCGGCAGCGGATCTTCAAGGCGACGCGAGAGCAGGACT
Source organism: Nakamurella sp. (assembly GCA_036524715.1). Taxonomy (GTDB): domain Bacteria; phylum Actinomycetota; class Actinomycetes; order Mycobacteriales; family Nakamurellaceae; genus Nakamurella. Next base: position 4,305 of record DATDBV010000230.1, read on the forward strand.
GGGCCAAGGTCCGGTCTCTGCAGAAGATGATGCTGGGCTCCTGGTCGAACACGCTGCTCAGCGTGCGGCAGGTGACCCAGCGCAACACCGGGCGTCGGACGGCCGGGGTGGACGGCGAAGTGGCGTTGACCCCACAGGCCCGGGCGGACGTGGCGGCGCAGGTGCACCGCACGCGTTCGTCCTGGGACCCGTTACCGGTCCGACGCGTGTATATCCCGAAGGCCAACGGAAAACGGCGCCCACTCGGCATTCCCGTGATCATGGACAGATGTCATCAGGCACGAGTCCGTCACGCACTGGAACCGGAATGGGAGGCCCGGTTCGAAGCCCGCTCGTACGGGTTCCGGCCGGGCCGTAGCTGCGCCGACGCGATCGGTTCCTTGTATTCCACCCTTAAGGGCGCTGGCGCCCAACGGGTGTGGATTCTGGATGCCGACCTGTCGGCCGCGTTCGACAGAATCGACCACACCAGGCTGCTCGACGCGCTGGGTTCGTTCCCTGCCAGGGAAATGATCGCCCGGTGGCTGACCGCAGGTGTGGTCGAGAGGGAG
>DATDBV010000231.1:0-3020 GCA_036524715.1 Nakamurella sp.
TATTCCGTTGGCATGGGTATCGCGTCCAACACGGTGACCGAGGCCATCGACGACGCCCAGGCGGACCCGCTCAACGCCGACATCCCGCTGCGGACCACGGTCACCGACGCCGCCGGGACGCCGATCGCCACCCTCTACAACCAGAACCGCGTCTACGTGCCACTGTCCTCGATCTCGGACTACCTGCAGGTCGCCGTGGTGTCGATGGAGGACCGTCGCTTCTACCAGCATCAGGGGGTGGACTGGCGCGGCACCGTGCGCGCGCTGCTGCGCAACGCGCAGACCGACGCCGCGGCGCCGCAGGGCGGGTCGACCCTGACCCAGCAGTACGTCAAGAATTACCTGTTCCTGGTGGAGGCCAAGACGGAGGCCGAGAAGGCCGACGCGATCGCCACCACGCCGATCCGCAAGCTCAAGGAGGCCAAGCTCGCGCTGCAGGTGGAGCAGACGCTGAGCAAGGCCGAGATCCTCGAGCGGTACCTGAACCTGGTGGCGTTCGGTCCGTCGCAGTACGGCGCCGAGGCGGCGTCCCAGTGGTTCTTCGGCACCTCGGCCGACAAGCTGACCCTGTCCCAGGCCGCGCTGCTGGCCGGCATGGTGAACAACCCGCCCAAATACAACCCGCTCGACGAGAACCACGTGCAGGACGCCCGTAGCCGGCGCGATCTGGTGCTGGACGTGATGGTCGGCACCGGCCGGCTGTCCCGCGCGAAGGCGGATGAGACCAAGCAGCAGGACCTGGGGCTGAACCCGAACCGGACCCGCAACGGGTGCATCCCGGCGGACAACTCGCAGACCAACGGCTACTTCTGCCAGTACGTCCTGGACTATCTGGCCAACGCGGGCTTCGACAACAACATGGTCGCCGAGGCCGGCTGGACCATCAAGACCACGATGGACCCGGCCGTGATGGCGGCGGCCAAGGCCGCGGCCACCGCGAATGCCGACCCGTCGGTCCCCGGGGTGGAGCGGATCGCCAACGCCGTCGCCGTGGTCGGCAAGGACGAGCCGCGCAAGGTGCTGGCCCTGGCGGCGAACCGCCCCTACGGGCTGGACCCGGCCAAGGGCGAGACCGTGCAGCGGCTCACCACGACGTTCGCGCCGCTGGGCGCGGGGTCGACGTTCAAGATCTTCACCGCGGCGGCGGCGATGGAGCTGGGGTTGGGCACCAACGCGACCATCGACGTGCCCGCCGAGTACATCAGCCCGCTGGTGACGTCCGCGACGTTCGGCAACGCCGCCACATACCCGGCCTCGATGACCCTGCAGCAGGCGCTGGCGACCTCGCCGAACACCGGCTTCGTCCTCCTGGAGGACCAGGTCGGGCTGCAGAAGGTCGCCGAGATGGCGGTGCGGCTGGGTCTGAAGGGCTATCAGCTTGATGCCGGCGAGGTGGACCCGGCGTTTGCCAGTGCCGGGACCGACTACACCGCGCAGGTCACGGCCCAGAAGATGGCGTCGTTCACCCTGGGCGTGTCCCCGGTGAGTCCACTGGAGCTGGCCAACGTGGGCGCGACGCTGAACTCGGACGGCAGGTGGTGCCCGCCCACGCCGGTCGACACCATCACCGACCGCAACGGCAAGTTCGTCACCTGGGAGAAGGCCGCCTGCGAGCAGGCGGTGCCGGCCGAGTTGGCGCGAACCCTTGCGGTGGCCATGGAGGGTGACTTCTCCGGGAACGGAACCGCGGCCGGATCGGCGTCCGCGGCCGGCTGGACCTGGACTGCGGCCGGCAAGACCGGTACGACCCAGGAGTACAAGTCTTCCGCGTTCCTGGGCTTCACCCCGGAGATGAGCGCGTCCGTGATCCTGTGGGACTCCGAGCCGCGCCCGCAGTCCATCTGCCGGGACCCGATCCGCTCCTGCTCGACCGACGAGGCGATGGCCGGTAACGGGGTGTCGGGTGGTTCGGTGCCCGCCAGCACCTGGTTCGCGACGATGAAGCCGCTCAAGGAGGGTCAGCCGAACACCTTCTTCCGGCCGGCATCACCGAACTACATCAGGGGTTCTGCCGGCACCCAGGTGCCGAACGTGGTCGGCAGGAATGTCGACGAGGCGAAGGCGCAGCTCACCGCGGCCGGGTTCAAGGTGGGCGAAGTGGTGCCGAGACAGGGCACTGGTGCATCGGTGAACGTGGTGGTCGACCAGAATCCGAAGGCGACCGCCGTGCCGGGTGGTTCCATCACGCTGGTGGTGTCGGCGGGCGGGGCGGGCGGCGGACCGCTCCCGGTCGGCGACGCGGCGATGATTAGGCTGCCGACCATGCCTTCATCCCCCGCTGCCGCGCGGTCACCCAGTCTTCGGACCGTTGCATCGGCCGTAGGTGTCCTGGCCGCCACGGGTGTGGCGACCGCAGCCTGGTCGACGCTGGTCGAGCCACGGGCGTTCACCCTGCGCCGGGTCGACCTGCCGGTCCTGGACCACGGGGCCTGGCCGATCCGGGTGCTGCACGTGTCGGACCTGCACATCGTCCCCGACCAGCGTCACAAGATCGAGTGGGTGTCGGCGCTGGCCGATCTGCGCCCGGACCTGGTGATCAACACCGGGGACACCATTTCGCACCGCGAGGCCGTGCCGACGGCGCTGGCCGCGTTGGGCGAGCTGCTGGACCTGCCCGGCGCGTTCGTGTTCGGCAACAACGACTTCTACGCGCCGGTGCCCAAGTCGCCGCACCGGTATTTCATGCCCAAGAGCCCGGTGCCCCCGCGAGGGCCGAGCCTGCCCTGGCAGGACCTGCGGGCGGGCATGGTCGAACGCGGCTGGGTCGACCTGAACAACGTTCGGACGACCATCGACCTGCGCGGTCAGCGGGTGGCGCTGGCCGGGGTGAACGACGCGTACACCCGGCGTGACCACTACGAGCTGATCGAGGGTCCGGCCGACCACAATGCGGTGCTGCGGCTCGGCGTCACCCACACCCCGGAGCCGCGGATCCTGGATCGGTTCGCCCTGGACGGCTACGACCTGATCCTGGCCGGCCACACGCACGGCGGTCAGGTCCGGGTCCCGTTGTTCGGCGC
>DATDBV010000232.1:0-19920 GCA_036524715.1 Nakamurella sp.
GACGGCGATGTTGCCGCTGTCGCAGACCAGGATCGCGTCCGCCCGCATCAGGTCGGGATGCTTGGGGACGAAGTCCTCGAGGCCGCCGGTGCCCTGTTCCTCGGAGCCCTCGCCGACGATCTTGACGGTGACCGGGACGTCATCACCCAGGGCCCGCAGCGCGGTCAGGATGACGGCGATGCTGCCCTTGTCGTCGGCGGTGCCGCGGCCGAACCATCGGCCGCCGCGCTCCACCAGTTCCCACGGCGAGCTGTGCCAGGCCTCGTCGCCCAACGGCGGTTGCACGTCGTGGTGGAAATACAGCAACACTGTTGGCGCGCCGGGCGGTCCGGGCCGGATGCCGGTGACGGCCTTGGAACCGTCCGCGGTGACGTGCGCGGCCACGTCGGACAGGCCGGCCGCGCTGAACGCGCCGAGCAGCCAGTCGACCATGTCGTGGCAGCCGGACACCGGGAACTGGGCGGCGTCGTGCACCGAGCGGAAGGTGACCATCTCGGCCAGGTCGGTCCTGGCCTGCGGCATCAGCTCGGCGACCCGTTCGCGCAGCGTCATGACGGGTCCTGCGGGCGGACGACGACCACGGGGATCTCCGAGTTGGCCAGCAGGGACCGGCTGACCGAGCCGAGCACGATCCCGGCGAAGCCGCTGACCCCGCGGGCGCCGACGACCAGCTGCGACGCACCCTGCCGCGCGGCGTACCCGCGCAGCGCCTCCTGGGGCTTGCCGGGCACGAAGGCCGGGATCACCTCCACGTCGGCGAAACGGTTCCGCCGGTCGGTCAGCATCCCCTCCAGGTCCGCCGGCTCCCGGGCCTCGTCAGCACCGTTGACATCCTCGCCGGAGCCACAGTGCACGACGTGCAGCGGCACCTGGTGCGCGGCGGCCGCCTCGAATCCGTACTCGATCGCGTCCTGGGACACCGCGGAGCCGTCGGTGCCCACGACGATCGGGCCGGCCGGCGCGGACGCGCCGCCGCGGACCACCGCGACCGGGCCCCGCCCGTGCTCGGCAGTGTGCACGGCGAAGGAGCCGATCAGCTCCTCGGTCCGTGCGGAGTGTCCCTGCGAGGACACCACCGTGAGCAGCGCCTCCGCGCTGGCCTCCAGTAGCGCCGTGCCGGCCGACTCGTGCAGGATCCGCGGCTCGACGGGCAGCCCGTGATGGGTGTGCTCGATCTTCTCGATCACCTCGTCGACCAGTTCGGCCGCCGCGATCTGGGCCTGTTCGTAGGCCATCGAGCCGGGCAGCGCGGCGTCCTTGGAGCCGTAGGCGTAGAGCTCGAAGGAATAAAGGACGATCAGGGTGGCGCCGCGGGCGTGCGCCTCGCCGGCCGCCCACAGTGCCGCCGCCGTCGATGTCTCCGAGCCGTCGACGCCGACGACGACCTCACGCTTACGGGTGCTCATGCTCGTCCGCTCCCTCGCCCGCCCGGGGCCGCCGCTGGCCCGGTCCAGCGCAGACGATACCGAGCGCCGGTCAGGGGGTCGGGCAGGTTCCGTCGGTGTTGACCGGCACCGGGCAGAAGCTGCCCTCCCAGACCGCCTTCGAGCCGGACTCGCCGACCCGGAAGACCTGGAACACCGCGGCCCCGGCCAGCACCACAGCGACGACGGCGATCACCACCCCCACCCACGGCGCCGGCGCGGCCTTGGTCCGTCGCACGATCAGCGTCGGCACGCCCCAGGCCAGCACCGATGCCACGAACAGGCCGATGGCGAACCAGATCATCGTCAGGCCCAGGCCGACGTGCTCGTTGATCAGCGGCGACCGGGGCAGCCTTGCCTGCAACCACTCGCCGGCGTTGGCGGTGATCGGAACGACGATCAGCGCGGCCAGCGCCGCGAGCGGGGTGATGACGCCCAGTCGCCGCCGCGCGGCGGGCCACAACGCGGCCAGCACCGTGAGTAGCGCAGCCAGGGGCACCAGCACGACCACGGCGTGCACCAGCAGGACATGAACGGGTAGTCCGTTGACCTCGTAGATCATCGAAAGATCATCTCCCGTCGCTTGCGTCTGCCGAAGGAAACACGAGCGGCGGCGCGGATCGGTTCATGTCCGGGTGACCGGCGGCCGGGCGGGTAGCCTCTAACCCGATCACAAGCGACCGCAGCAGGATGAGCCATCGCTGGGTCGTCGGAGCCCTTCGGGCGTCGGACCCGCGCCGGTCGGAAGGGATGTCGGCACTGGTGAAGCGCATCTATGTGTTCGGGGCCGGGGTCGCCCTCGGGGTGGCCGCCACCCGCCGCACCCGGCGGGCCAAGGAGGCGGCTGCCGCGGCGATGAAGGCCAAGCTCACCCCGTCCGCGATCGCCGCCGACCTCGCCGACGCGATCGCCGAACTGGGCAACGCGGTCGGGGCGTTCGCTTCCGACGTCCGGCAGGGCGCGATCAACCGCCGGGCCACCTACCGGCCCCTGGTGGAGAACGCGACCGGCGCGGTGGTGATGGTTCCGCCGGAGGCATTGGGCCCGGCCCCCGAACCCGTCGAGCCACGGATCCCCGGTGCTGCGCCACCGAGCCGGCCACCGAGCCGGCCGCGGACCCGGGCCGGGCTGGACGAGGCCGAGCCGGTCCGCGCCGGACGGGTCCGGCACACCGCCTGAACCCATCAGCAGCGTCAGCTCCGTCAGCGAGGAACCAATAGTGCAGACCCACGAGATCCGGCGCCGCTTCCTGGACCACTTCGAGCGGACGGGGCACACCGTCGTTCCGTCGGCGTCGCTGATCAGCCAGGACGCCACCGTGTTGTTCACCATCGCCGGCATGGCGCCGTTCAAGCCGTACTTCCTGGGTCAGAGCACCCCGCCGTTCCCGCGGGCCACCAGCGTGCAGAAATGCGTGCGCACCGGTGACATCGACAACGTCGGCATCACCACCCGGCACAACACCTTCTTCCAGATGGCCGGGAACTTCTCTTTCGGCGACTACTTCAAGGCCGGCGCCATCGAGCACGCCTGGACGCTGCTGACCTCGTCCCTGGCCGACGGCGGGTACGGGCTGGACCCGGACCGGCTCTGGGTGACCGTCTACGAGTCCGACGACGAGGCCGAGCGGCTGTGGCGGGAGATCGCCGGCCTGCCGGTCGAGCGGATCCAGCGCCGCGGCATGGCCGACAACTTCTGGTCGATGGGCGTGCCCGGCCCGTGCGGACCGTGTTCGGAGATCTACTACGACCGCGGCCCCGACTACGGCATCGAGGGCGGACCTGTCGCCGACGAGGACCGCTACCTCGAGGTGTGGAACCTCGTGTTCATGCAGGACATGCGGGGCGAGTCCAGCGGCGATGGCAAGGGGGACTTCCCAATTCTGGGCCCCCTGCCGAAGCAGAACATCGACACCGGACTGGGTGTGGAGCGCCTCGCCTTCCTGCTGCAGGGCGTGGACAACGTCTACGAAACCGACCTGATGCGCCCGATCATCGCCACCATGGAGCAGCTGTCGGGAAAGAAGTACGTCGAGCACGCCGGGAACACGACCGATGACGTGCGGTTCCGGGTCATCGCCGACCACTCGCGCAGCGGCATGCTGCTGATCGGGGACGGCGTCACCCCCGGCAACGAGGGCCGCGGCTACGTGCTGCGCCGGCTGCTGCGCCGCACCATCCGCTCGGCCCGGCTGCTCGGCGTCACCGAGCCGGTCCTGCCCACCCTGATGGCCGTCGTCCGGGACCTGATGAGCCCGTCCTACCCGGAGCTGGCCACCGACTTCGAGCGGATCGAGAAGGTCGCCGCCACCGAGGAGAAGGCGTTCCTGCGGACTATCGCGTCGGGCTCCAAGCTGTTCGAGGTCGCCGCCGCGGAACTCGCGGCCGACGACGCCACGATCCTGCCGGGCAGCACCGCCTTCACCCTGCACGACACCCAGGGCTTCCCGATCGACCTGACCCTGGAGATGGCCGCCGAGGCCGGGCTCAAGGTCGACGTCGCCGAGTTCGAGCGCCTGATGAAGGAGCAGAAGGAACGGGCCCGGGCCGACGCGAAGGCACGCAAGGGCGGTTTCGCCGACCTGTCCGAGTACCGGCGGCTGCTGGATCAGGGGGCCACCGAGTTCACCGGCTACTCCGAGCTGCAGACGCAGGCGCACGTCCGCGGCCTGCTGCGGGACGGCGCCCCGATCGCGGTCGCGCACGAGGGTGACGAGGTGGAGCTGGTGCTCGACCGGACCCCGCTCTACGCCGAGTCCGGCGGGCAGGACTCGGATGCCGGCACCGTCGTCGGCGCCCACGGTTCGGCCGAGGTGCTGGACGTGCAGAAGGTCGACCGCAAACTGGTCGTGCACCGGATCCGGATCACCGACGGCGAATTCACCGTCGGCAGCCACGTGCTGGCCAAGGTCGACCCGGAATGGCGGATCGGTGCCCGGCAGGCGCACTCGGGCACCCATGTGCTGCACGCGGCTCTTCGTCAGGTGCTCGGCCCGGAGGCGCTGCAGTCCGGCTCCTTCAACAAGCCCGGCTACCTGCGGCTGGACTTCGCCTGGGATCAGGCGCTGTCGGCGGCGACCCGCAGTGAGCTGGAGGAGGTCAGCAACCGGGCGGTCCGGCAGGATCTGCCGGTGCGGGTGCGGTACGGGTCCATGCAGGAGGCCCAGGCGATGGGCGCGATCGCCCTGTTCGGCGAGACCTACGACGACACCGTCCGAATCGTCGAGATCGGCGGGCCCTGGTCGGTCGAGCTGTGCGGCGGCACCCATGTCGAGCACTCCTCGCAGATCGGGCCGCTGGCCATCACCGGCGAGTCGTCGGTCGGGTCCGGCCTGCGCCGGGTGGAGGCCGCCGTCGGCCTCGAGGCGTTTCACCGGCTGGCCGCCGAGCGGACGCTGGTCAGCCAGCTCGCGACGACGCTGAAGGTGCAGCCCAGCGAGCTGCCGGCCCGGATCGAGACACTGTTGGAGAAGCTGAAGTCCGCCGAGAAGGAGCTGGCCGGGCTGCGCCAGGCGGCGTTGGGCAACGTCGCCGGCACCCTGGCGAAGTCGGCGGTGGACGTCGGGGGAGTGGCGCTGGTGGCCGGCACCGCCCCGGACGGCGCAGCGCCCGGCGACCTGCGCAACCTGGCCTCCGACGTGCGGGGCCGGCTCGGGGACCGTCCCGGCGTGGTCGCCCTGTTCGCGCCCGCCCACGCCTCGGTGCCGTTCGCGGTCGCCGTCAACCAGGCCGGCATCGCCCGGGGTTTGGCCGCCGGTGACCTGGCCAAGGCGCTGCTGCCGCTGATCGAGGGCCGCGGCGGCGGGAAGAAGGACCTGGCCCAGGGGGCCGGCACCCGGCCGGACGGGATCCCGGAGGCGATCGACGCGCTGCGGGCCGCCGTGCTCGCGGCGGCGGGCTGAACCGGGTCCTGAGCAGGCAACCGGGCCGAGTCCGGTACGTCCTTCTCGTCGGTATGCCCTCGTGCCGGCCGGCACCCGATCCGAATCGATACCCACGCATCGACATGATTGAACGCACAGTCCACAACCCGTCCGGTGACGCACCCGCGAAAGGCGTGCGTCTGGGCGTCGACGTGGGTACGGTTCGCGTAGGGGTCGCCCGCAGCGATCCCGCAGGCATTCTGGCGACCCCGGTGACGACGCTGATGCGGACGGCGCAGCAGAAGTCGTCGCGGACGTCGGGCGACAAGGCCGATCTCACCCCGGATCTGGCGGCGCTCCGGGATCTGGTGGCCGAACACGACGTGGTGGAAGTGGTGGTGGGTCTCCCGACCACCCTGCGTGGCATGGAGGGATCGGCGGTGACGGCAGCGCGTGCCTACGGACAGGCGTTGGCGGTCGTGATCGCGCCCGTTCCGGTCGTCTACGTGGATGAGCGGCTCACCACCGTGACCGCCGACCGATTGCTCACCCAGGCCGGTGTGAAAGGGAAGGCGAAGCGCGCCGTGGTCGATCAGGTCGCGGCCACCCGGATCCTGCAGAACCGGCTGGACCAGTTGGCCGGCGGTGGTCACCCGTCGTGAGCGATCTGGGTATTTTCGGCCAGGAACCGGGGGAGACCGGCGACGTCGACGTCGACGAGCTGAAGGCCGCGCTGGCCGCCCGGCCCGACCCGGACGAGCCGGCGGCCCCGGCGACGCCGGAGCCCACGCCGGAGGAACGCGCCCGCACGGCGCGTCGCCGGCACCGCACCTGGGTGGCCTTCGCCGTGGTCGTGCTCATGATCATCGTGGCCGGGCTGGTCGCCGGGTTCCTGGTCTGGAAGTCGGGCACCGACGAGATCCCGGACTACGGCGGCACCGGTGACACCGAGGTGGTCGTCCGGATCCAGGGTGGTGACGGGATCGCCGATATCGCGCAGACGCTGGTCACCGCCGGTGTGGTAGCCAGCGCCCAGGCCTTCCAGGATCAGGCGGCGCGGGACGGCGACGTCCAGGCATTGCGACCCGGTTACTACAAGGTGCGGCAGGGCTCGTCCGCGCAGGCCGCCGCGGATGCGTTGGTGGCCAAGGAGAATCACGTCGGGCACCTTCGGCTGATCCCGGGGCGGCAATTATCTGACGTCACCGCGGTGTCCTCCGACCCGAACCAGCCCGCGGTCAGCGTCCCGGGCTACATCACCGACATCACCGCCGCGGCATGCGTCCCGCTGAACGGGCAGCAGGACTGCTTCACCGTCGACGAGCTCTGGCAGGTCGCGACCACGGCCGACCCGGCCGCCCTCGGGGTCGTCGAGTGGGCCGCGGACGGTGTACGGGCGTCGCCCGACCCGCGCAAGCGACTCGAGGGTACGATCGCGCCCGGCGATTTCGACATCCCGCCCGGTTCCACCCCCGAGCAGGCCCTCAAGGCGGTGGTCAGCGCGTCGGCCGCGATGTGGAACGGCACGGACGTCATCGCCGACGCCGCGCAGATCGGGGTGACCCCGTATCAGGCGGCGATCATCTCCTCCATCGTGGAGCGGGAGGGCATCACCGCGGACATGCCCAAGGTGGCCCGGGTGATCTACAACCGGCTGGCCGCCGGGCAGAAGCTGGAGATGGACTCCACCGTGAACTACGCGCTGGACCGGGCCTCGATCGCCACCAGCGCCGCGGATCGGGCCAACCCCAGCCCGTGGAACACCTACTACGCGGCCGGGCTGCCGCCGACACCGATCTCCTCGCCTGGCCCGAACGCGATCGCGGCGACCCTGGATCCGGCCGCCGGCTCGTGGCTGTACTTCGTCAAGATCGACAACACCGGGGCGTCCTGCTTCTCCATCACGATCGAGCAGCACGAGGCCTGCGTGGCCCAGGCCCGCGCGAACGGGGTGTTCGGGTGACCAGGGTTCGGGCGGGCGGGATGGGCAGGCGGGCGGCGGTGCTCGGATCGCCGGTCGCCCATTCGCTGTCCCCGGCCCTGCACCGCGCCGGCTACGCCGCGGCCGGGCTGACCGACTGGCACTACGAGCCGATCGAGTGCGACGCCGAGGCGCTGCCGGAACTGGTGCGATCCCGCGGGCCGGAGTGGGCCGGGTTCTCGGTGACGATGCCCGGCAAGGCCGCGGCCGCGGCCGTGGCCGACACCCGGTCGCCCAGGGTGGAGGTGCTGGGGGTGGCGAACACGCTGGTCCGCCGGGACGGCGGCTGGTTCGCGGACAACACCGACGTGGACGGCCTGGTCGGAGCCCTGCGCGCGGCCGGGGCGCCGCCGATCCGGACCGCGCTGATCCTGGGCGGGGGCGGCACCGCGGCGGCGGTGCTGGCCGCGCTGGCCGAGTTGGGCACCGCGGACGTGGCGATCGCCGGGCGCCGACCGTCGTCGACGGCATCGGCGGTGGCCGTCGCCGAGACGCTCGACCTGCCGATCCGGGTCGTCTGCTGGGATCCGGCCGCGGTCGGCGAGGCAGGTGCGGCCGCGGACCTGGTCGTCTCGACGGTGCCGGCCGGTGGCGCGGATCATTTCGCCGAGTCGTTGAGTGCGGTACCCGTCCTGTTCGACGTGATCTACCACCCCTGGCCAACCCCGCTGGCCGCCGGCGGGGTGCTCGGGCGGATCACCGTCACCGGGTTGGACATGCTGCTGCACCAGGCGTTCCGGCAGTTCGAGCTGATTACCGGGGTGTCGGCGCCGGTGCATGCGATGCGGGACGGGTTGCGCGCCGGTTCCGGGACGGACCTGCCCCTTCCGGTCTGAGCCTCGCCGATACCGACCGAGTGCCGTCCCCGCCCGGCAGTTCGGCGATTGTGGACAACTCCCCGGCGTTTCCGCGGAAACGTGAGACCGTGCTCGGCATGCTGATCGCGGCCACCTTGGGTGCCCTGGGCGGCGCGCTCGCCGGATGGGGCGGTCGGGTGCTGCTGGCGCGGTTGCGGCGGGGCGTGGTGCTGCGACCGCCGGTGCTCGAGGTGTCCGCCGCTGTGGTCACCGCGCTGGGCATGGCGATCGGGTGGCCGGCGCCGACCGTCGGGCTGCTCGCCTGGGCGGGACTGCTGGCGGTCGTGCTGGGCGCGGTCGACGTCGCCGCCCACCGCCTGCCGGACGCGCTCACCCTGCCGGCGATCCCCGTCACCGCCGCCCTCGCCGGGGTGACCTGGCTGGTGGCGCCGTCATCGGGCCGACCGCTGACCGGCGCGGTGTGTGCCGTGGTGGTGACCGGTGTGTTCGCCGGGTTGGCCGTGCTGGCGCCGCGGGCGATGGGCCGCGGGGACGTCAAGCTGGTGCCGTCACTGGCCCTGATGACCGGGTACCTGTCGATCCCCGCGGTGCTGTGGTGGCTGATTCTTGCGTTCGGGTTGGGGGCGCTGGTCGCGTTGATCGGCCTGGCCACCCGCCGGTTGTCCATGCGATCGGCCATCCCGTTCGGGCCATGCCTGCTGGCCGGCTGTTGGTTGGTGCTCGCCCTGCCGAGCCTGTTCGCCGGGTAAGGGGCGTTCGGCCCTGGTGAGATCCCGCGAACTGCGTCAACCTCACGCTCATGACAACGAGGTTGCCGCTGGATCATTCGGGCATGGGGGTGCTGACCCGGGACGAGTGCTACGACCGGCTCCGGTCGGCACGGTTGGGTCGCATCGCGTTCGTCAGCCACGGCGACCCGGTCATCCTGCCGGTGAACCACGCGCTGGACGGCGAGTCCGTCGTGTTCCGGACGGCGCCCGGATCCAAGCTGCTGGCCGGTGACTCGGAGCTGCGGGTGGCCTTCGAGGTCGACGGCTTCGACGCCGACCGACGGACCGGGTGGAGCGTGCTGGTGCGGGGCACCGCGAGCACCGTCGAGGACGCCGTGGAGATCAAGCGACTGAACCGGATCGGCGTGTGGCCCTGGGCCGACCTGGTCGAACGCAGCTACTGGATCCGGATCGTGTCCTACTCGGTGACCGGCCGACAAACGGTGCACCCCACCCGCTGACCCCGGTCTACCGGGCCGGGTGGGCGTCGATCACCGCCCGGCAGCCGGCCGGGTCGAGGTCGAACACGACGCCGGCGCCGTCCACCGGGATGACCGACACCGTCACGGTGTCCGGATGGACCTGCACCAGGTTGAACGTCCCGCTCGCCCAGGTCCGCTCGTGACCCTCGGGCGCCAGCGGGTCGGTGCGGATCGCGGTGGACCCGGCCACGGCGACCGGGACCGACCCGAGCATCCCGGACTGGGCCAGATGGTGGTGGCCGGCCAGGATCAGCCGGACGTCGGTCCCTTCTACGGCCTTGCGCAATGCGGTGCGGGACGCCGATTCCAGCGCGAAGTAGCTCAGCAGCGGGGACGGCGGCGGCAACGGCGCATGGTGCAGGACGACGATGCTGCCGTCCGGGGCCGGCTCGGCGAGTTCCGCGGCCAGGGCGGCCAGGTGCTCGTCGGCCAACCGGCCATGCCCGGCGCCCGGGATCGTGGAGTCCTGGACGACGATCCGCAGGCCACCGACCCAATGGGTCTGCAGGACGGGGCCGTCCTCGTCCCGGCCGAGCAGGCTGCGGTGGAACTGGGCGCGCACGTCGTGGTTGCCGGTGGCGTAGATGAGTGGAACGCCTAGCGGTTCGACCGCCTCCCGCAGCCGCCGGTAGGCATCGGGATCGCCGGTGTCGGTCAGGTCGCCGGACAGCACGACGGCGTCGAGTCGGCGGCCGTCGGACAGTGCCGCGGCCAGCACCGCGGCCGCCCGGTGCAGCGCCGCGTCCGCGTCCAGCACCTGGTTGTACTTGACCCCCGGCGCCGTCAGGTGCGTGTCCGACAGGTGGGCGAGAACGTAGGTCGGCCGCTGCGCCGGGACGCCGTCGGGGGTCTGCCAGGTGTCCGTCATGCCGGTCCTCCCAGGGTCCGATCGAGCCAGGCGCTGATGCCCGGGAGCAGGCCGGGCAGGTCGGCGGCACGCAGGTCCGGCCGGCCGTCACCGGTCCCGAACCGGTCGAGCAGGGCCGTCGTCCGCCCGGCCGCTTGGCCGGCGGCCAGGTTCGGCGCCCACACGGTGTCGATCAGCAGCGCCGGCCCCCGCGCCGGGGGTGCGGCGGTCAGGATGACCCGATCGGCGAGGTCGAGCGCGTCCAGCACCGGGCCGGTGGCCGGGTCGTCCGGTTCGGCGACCACCACGACGTCGGCGCGGCCGACGGCCAGATCGAGCAGGTCGGGCAGGCCGTCGGCGGGGTCGAGGATCCAGGCCGAGCCGGCCAGATCGGCCCGGGACGCCCCGCGGGCGTCGGCGATCACCTCGGGCGAGCAGCCGGCCGCCGCGGCCAGCAGTTCGACCGCGGCATAGCCGGTGGCTGGCGCTGACCGGAGAGCCGACCAGGGCGGCGGCGGTGCCAGGTGCGGCTTGTCCTCCAGGAACGCGCGCATGCCGGCAATGATCGGCTGCCCGTCGGTGCCGGCTGCCGCGGCCAGGTGCCGCGCGAACGCCTGCACGCCCAGGTCGTCGGAGTGCGCGACCCCATGCAGGGTCAGCACGACCAACGGGCGTCCGTCCACGCCGGCCAGGATAGGCCGTGATCAACTCGGCGGGCACCGATCCCCCAACGGCCGTCCTCAGCCGCGCCGTCTACGGTGCTGGGGTGCGTGCGATCCAGTACACCCACACCGCGGCGGTGACCGGATGACCGAGCGGACCCGCACGCTGCGGGTGTCGTCGGGTGGTTCGGCGTTGCTCGGCGGGCTGCTGGCGTTCGTGGCCACGTTTCTGCCGTGGCTGAGCACCGACACCGAGGACGGCGGGACGACCTCGATCACCGGGTGGGGCGGCATCACCGGCAGCAGCCAGATCGCCGGGACCAACCTCAATGACGTGCTCGACGGGACCGGCACCTACCGGCCGGGTCTGATCGGGCTGGTGTTCGGGGTGATCGCCGCCGTCGCCGGGTTCGTGATCATGGTGTACCTGCCGGAGGGGCGGCGGCCGCACCGGATCACCGCGTCGGTGCTGACCCTGTGCGGCCTGGTCTGTCTGGGCTTCGGCCTGTGGCGCGGTCTGGTACCGGGGGACGCGTCGGTGTTCGAGGCGGGGGAGACGTCGGCCGGGTTCGGTCCGTGGTTGACCGTCATCGCCGGTGTCCTGATGCTGGTCCCCGCGGTGGTCATCCTCGCCGGCCGGATCGACCCGATCGTCTCCCTGCCGACCCGGCGCGGCATCCAGCCCCGCTGACCGGTCATCCGGAGAGTGCCGACAGGCGCCAGCCCACGCTCGGCACCCGGATCGACGGCCCCGCCAACGGGTGTCGGTCGCCCGGCAGTGCGCGAGCGGTGTTGCCGACCACGACCCGGTCGTCGGCGTTCACGATGACCAGTTCGGCGTCCAGACCGCCCCAGGCTCGCAGCAGGTGCGTCTCGAACCGGGTGACGGGCACGTCGGCGCCCACGATGCCGACGAAATCGCCGTCCGCGACGACCGGCATGGTGAAGGTGAGCAGGTAGCGGTCGGTGCCGTGCACGTCAACGTACGGCCCGTCGACATAGCGCCCGCCGGACGCGCGGGGCACGCTGAACCAGCCGGCCACGCCGTAGTCGTAGAAGCCCAGGCTGTGCGGGTTCAGGTCGACCTGCAACGCGGTCGGTTCCGGCCCACCGAGATCCTGCCACCACAGGACGCGCCGGCGGGCGGGCGCCACGATCATGCCCATTCCCACGACGATGTCGCGATTCTCGGCCAGCAGGTCGCGCACCCCGGCCTGCAGCCGGGCGGCATCGATGGACGCTCCGACGACGCAGTCCCGCAGCCGGTCGACCGCGCCGAACACCCTGTCGACCAGGTGTGTCACGGGGGTCAGTGCGGCGACCACCGGGTTCCCGTCGGGGCGGACGACGGCCGCGCCAAGGCGCGCGATGTGACCGTCGATCATCGCCCGGGTCCGCCGACCGATGTGCTCTTCCGCGATGGCCCGGGCGGCGGCGCCGTCGTGATCGCCGATGGCGTCGAGCACGGCCCGATGGGTGGTCAGGGTGTCGGTCGCCCAGCGGTCGGGGTCGCCGGGGACCAGTTGGAGTTCGGCGAGTTCGGTCTGGATCCGGACCTCCTGCCTGGTCAGCCGCGTGGACTGGGCGGCGGCGGCGATCTCGATGTGCAGCCGTCCGTCGATCCGCCGGCGATCGGCGGGTCGCTCGGCCGAGGCGAACCCGGCGAGGGTGGCGGCCAGCCGTTGCCGGTCGTGAACGGTGGCCCGCTCGGCCGCCAGCCGGGCGGCCGCCCCGGCGACCGCGGCGTGCGTCTCGCCGAGCTCGCGCAGGTCGGTGGTGCCCAGTTCGGCGGAGCGCCGCCGGGCGAGTTCGGCGAGCGCCTCCTCGGAGACGCGCACGAAGCTGCCGCCACCGCGGCCGCGGCGGGTTTCCAGCAGGCCGCGGCTGCGCAGGTCGGCCAGCGCCTCGCGCAGCGTGACGACCGCGACCCGCAGCGAGGTGGCCAGTTCGATCTCGGACGGAAGTTGCTCGCCGTCGTCGAGCAGGCCGAGCGCGATCGCTCCGGCCAACCGCTGCACGACGGCCTCGGAGCGGAGCGCGCCGTCGTGCAGCGGGGCGAACACGGCCGCGTGACCGCGGCTCACGGCTTGACGCACGGAGTCACCATCTCGTCATCAGCCTTACCGAATCAGTTGAAATATGGTTCCATAGGTTTAGCACTGTGCCGTGCGTCACATCCGACAGCCGCCGCTCTTCAGGACTCGCCCGTGACCGATTCTTTGAGCACGCCCTTCACCCCCGGCATGGCCGACAACCCGGCCGAACTGGATGAATACCCCGAGACCATCGCACAACCGCTGACCAGCCGGGCCGCCGACCCGCGGACCGCCGAGTTCACCGAGCAGTGGCGCAACGCCTCCTACAACTGCTATTCATCCGGCCACAAGTTCTGCCGCGAGGTTTGCCCGGTGATGCAGGTGACCCGCAACGAGTCGTGGACGCCGACCGCGTTCCACGCCAACGTGGTCGCGATGGACCGCGGCGAACTCGAGATCGCGGACGTGGCAGCCGATTACGTCAACTGCACGCAGTGCGGGGCGTGCGAGCTGCGCTGCCCGAACACCCTGTTCACCGGCGACTTCTACCGGTTCCGCACCCGGACCGTTGACGTGGTGAAGGCGGTCCGGGCGCTGGCCGTGGAGCAGGGCATCCACCAGCCGGGATGGCGGACGTGGAACGAGCGGACGAACATCGACACCCACGAGCCGGTGCTTGGCGACGTCCGGGTCGGCCAGGAGCACGTGCGGGACTGGTCGGCCGGGCTGGACCTGCCGATCGGCGGCGAGACCGTGCTGTTCGTGGACTGCGAGGCCGCCTTCTACCGGACGTCGGTCCCGCGGGCGGTGGCGCAGATCCTGCAGTTGGCCGGGTACGAGTTCGGCCTGATGGGGGAGCAGTGGTGCTGCGGCGGTCCGGCCGCCGAGATGGGGTACGTCGACCAGGCCCGCCGGTTCGCCGAGCACAACCTGGCGAACTGGCGGTCCACCGGCACCAAGCGCGTGCTGGTGCTGGACCCGCACGACTACATCAGCTTCACCGAGGACTACCCCAAGTACTTCGGTGCCGACTACGACATCGAGATCGTCCTGGTGGTGGAGCTTTTCGCCGACCTGATCCGGCAGGGTCGGCTGGTGCCCAGCGTCGAGATCGACCGGGCGATCACCTACCACGACCCGTGCCGGCTCAACAAGCGCAAGGGCATCTGGGCCGAGCCGCGGGAGATCCTGCGGGCCATCCCGGGTCTGCGGTTCACCGACGTGGACCGGGTCACCCAGTGGTCGTACTGCTCCGGTGGCGGGGGCGGGTTGCCGGTCGAGAAACCTGAACTCACGGCGCAGATCAGCGCCAACCGGGTGGCCAAGGCCAAGCAGCTGGCGGTGGACACCCTGGTCAGCGCCTGCCCGTGGTCGGAGCGTCCGCTGTCGACCGCGGGCGACGCGCAGGACATCGATGTGGTGGACATCCACGAGCTACTGGCCCGGTCGTTGGGCATCGCCGTCGGGGGTGATGCCCGGTGATGCTGTCGGTGGATCGGCTGGACGAGGTGCTCGTCGCGCTGGGCACGGTGCTCGGGCCCGAGCAGATCCTCACGTCCAGGACCGATCGGTACAACCGGGCCCGGGTGCCGGCGCCGTTCCCGGTGCACCGCTGGCGCGAGCGGCTGCCCGACCTGGCCGTGCTGCCGACCTCGACCGAGCAGGTCGCCGCGGTGGTGCGGATCGCCAACGACCTGCGGATCCCGGTGGTGCCCAGGGACGGCGGCACCGGGCTCACCGACGGGGCGGTGCCGCTGCGCGGCGGGATCGTGGTGGACGTCAAGCGGATGAACCAGATTCACGAGCTGGACCTGGTCAACCGCACTGTCACCGTCGGCACCGGCATCAACATGCTCAAGCTCAACGAGGAGCTCGGCCGGCACGGGCTGATCTACCCGGACGATCCGGCGTCCTATCCCTGCTCGCTGGTCGGCGGCCGGATCGGCACCAGCGGCTGGTCGCTGATCGGCTCGCGCTACGGCCACACCCGGGACCTGGTCCTCAGTTTCGACTTCGTCCTGCCCACCGGCGACATCCTGCACGTCGGCGACGGGATCGGCCGCAAGATCACCAAGAGCTCCAGCGGCTACCAGCTCAAGCACCTGTTCATGGGGCACCAGGGCACCCTGGGCATCGCCACCAGGGCCACTCTCAAGCTCTTTCCCAAGCCCGAGGCGGAACTCTCGCCGTTCTGGGCGTTCGACAAATACGACGACGCCTACGCCTGCATCGGGGCGCTGGCCCGGGCCGGCGTGGCCACCTTCGCCGGCGCGGTGCTGTTCGACGAGCACAAGGTCGCCTACCTGCGCCGGGACGACGAGGCGTACATCCCGCAGCCCGCCGACGTACGGGCGCTGGTCTGCGCGGTCATGTACGGGTACGAGGACGAGGTCCGGGCCGGCGGTCGGCGGTTGTTCCGGATCGCCCGCGAGCACGGCGCCCGCTACCTGGGCGACGAGATCTCCGAGGGCGACTGGGCGGCCCGGCACGACCGGTACGCCACCCCGCTGCACGGCCGCACCAAGCGGGGTCAGGTGGTGCCGATGAGCTGGCACTGCGAGGACGCCGCGATCAACTACAGCGAGCTGCCCCGGGTGACCAAGGCCTGGCACCAGATCGTCGCCGAGCTGCGCCGGCAGACCGACGTGTTCGACGACTGGGGGATGTTCGCCTACACCCAGGGCGCCACCGGCGCCGACTACCTCACCGAGATCGACGTCGGCATATGGGAACAGCAGCTCGACGATCGGGCGTGGGAGCTGTGGGTGAACGCCAAACGCGACATCGCCGCGGTCTCCATCGCCGCCGGCGGGTCGATCAGCGCCTGCCACGGCTCCTGCCGGGAGGGCGAGGTCGATCTGGTGCCCGAGGAGCTCGGCCGCGGGTTCGACGTGATGCTCGACATCAAGCGGACTCTCGACCCGAATAACATCATGAACCCCGGCAAGTATCTGCTCGACCGGGCGTATCCCGATGCGCCTGCGGGGGTTTCGCGATGACTGGCGCATATCCGTTCCGGTACGCCGAGCAGTACACCCCGCGGGCGCCGACCAGGATCACCGACGTCGCCCGAACCACCTTCGAGCACGTCTTCGAGGTGGACCCGCGGCTGATGCGGACCTGGGTGCTGCAACAGGAATTCCCGAACTGGGACTCGTTGCGCATCATGACATCCCGGCACGAGCACCTGGACTGGATGCACCGGCACTTCGCGACCACCGTGGTCGGTGGCTCCAGCGTGCTGGCCGAACTCGAAGAATCCCACCAACTTCCGGAGGCGACGCAATGAAGTTCAGCTACCTGATGCTGCCCGACTACCCGCTGGTCGAATCGCTGGAGGCCATCAGGCTGGCCGACGAACTGGGTTTCCACGCGGTGTACGCCGCGGACGAGACCTGGCACCGGGACCTGTGGCTGCTGTTCGCCGCGGCCGCCGGGCAGACGTCGCGGATTCGGTTCGGCCCGAGCGTGTCCCCGGTGACACTGCGGGAGCCGACGCTGATCGCCCAGGCGGCGATGACGCTGGACGAACTGTCCAACGGTCGGGCCGAGGCCGTCGTCGGCAGCGGGAACTTCGGCCTGCTCGCGCAGTACAACATCGACTGGAAGGGCACCAAGCCGCTGTCCCGGGTCAAGGAAGCCGTCCACGTGATGCGCACCTTCATCGACAACAGCGCGATCACCTTCGACGGTGAGTTCTTCTCCTACAACGGGCTTTTCACCTTCGCCCGACCGGTCCAGGAGCATCTGCCGATCAAGATCGGCGCCATGCGCGGCCCGAAGTCGTTCCAGGTGTCCGCCGAGTTCGCCGACGGCTGCCATCACGCGCTGGGCTACACCCCGGAGGCGTACCGGTACATGTACGACAACATGAAGATCGGGGCCGAGCGGGCCGGCAAGAACGTCGACGACCTGGACATCGGGGCCTGGATGGTGTTCGCGGTCGGCAAGGACGGCGAGATCGCCAAGCAGGCCGCCCGGAGCATGGTCGGCATCTACGCCTCGTCCATGCCCACCGAGCTGCTGGAGCGCAACGGCGTCACCGCCGACGACATGGCGCCGGTGCTGGCCGCGCTCGGCGCGGGTGACCTGCCCGGCGCGTTCGAGGCGACCCGGCCGGACGTCGCCGAGAAGCTGTCCGTCGCCGGCACTCCCGAGGAGGTGACGGCCAAACTCAAGACCCTGGAGCCGATCGGGGTCAACCATATGGTCTTGGCCATCACCGACGCCGGCCTGGTCAAGGCGTTCACCGGCCGCGAGATCGAGGGCGTCGCCGATGTGAACACGCAGATCAGGCTGGTGGCCGAGGAGGTGATGCCGGCGTTCGCCTGACCGGGTTCAGACCCGCGGGATCCCGTGCCGGGCCACCACCTGCGCCACGTAGTCGTACAGGACCGGCTTGGCCGCCTCGTCGGCGAACCGGACCTTGACGCTGCCCTTGCCGAAGCCTGCCTTCGGCAGGCTCTCCTTCATCGCCTCGATCAGGTCGAACTCCACCGAGTGCACGGCGAAGTGGGCCTTGGCCGCGGTGAACATGACATAGCCCTGCTGGTAGGTCCGGCCGAACTTGAACATCGGTCGCTGCCGGAACATGATCAGCGGAACGCTCGGGTAGTGCGCGGCGGTGTCGTCCACGAACTCGGACACCCACGCCCGGGCCGGCTCCGGGAGCGAGTCCAGGTACTCCTCAACGGTTTCCATCAACAGCTCCAGGCGCCGTGGGTCAGGGTGTCGGCAATGTCGTCGAGCACCGCGTCGTCCCCGGCATACACCCCCGACGGGCGGGGCCAGTGGATCACCACATCGGTGAATCCCAGCTCCGCCGCCCGGCCGGCGGCGTCGGTGAACGCGTCGAGGCTGCTCACCGACAGCACCGGTGCCGAGTCCAGGTTCAGGTACCGCCGCAGGGTGGCCGGGTCCCGGCCGGCGTCCACGGCGGCGTTCTCGAAGATCCGGGCGAGGTCAGCGACCTTGGACCACCACTGGTCCAGGCTGACGTTCTGCGACTCCGGACCGGTGGTCGCCCAGCCGTCGGCCGTGCCGGCGGCCAGCGCGATCGTCTTCGGCCCGTTGCCGGCCACCACCAGTTCGATCCGGGTGCGGCTGCCGGCCGGGATCATCTTCGCCTCCACCGCCTCGAACCACTCTCCCCGCCAGGTGGTGTCGGGCTGCCGCAGCAGTAGGTCGGTGAGAGAGACGAACTCGTCCAGCCGGGCCACCCGCTGCCGCGGGGTCAGCGTCTGCTGCCCGATGACGGTGGCGTCCCAGCCGGTTCCGCCGGCGCCGACGGCGGCGATCAGCCGGCCGCCGGACACATCGTCGAGGGTCAGCAGGTCCTTGGCGGTTGTCACCGGGTGCCGATAGTTCGGCGACATCACCCAGGTGCCCAGCCGCAGCGTGCTGGTCGCGGTGGCCGCGGCGACCAGGGTGGGCAGGGTGCCGAACCAGGGCTCGTCCTTCAGGTCCCGCCAGGCCAGGTGGTCGTAGGTCCAGCCGTGCGCGAAACCCCTGTCCTCCAAGGATTTCCACCGTGCCCGGGCCTCGGCCCAGGTGAACTGGGGCAGGATGACGACGCCGACTCGCATCAGGTCAGGTTAGCTTCCGGTTTGCGGTGCATCCGGTAGTCCAGCACCAGGAACGGGATCCCGAACAGGGAGAACGCGTGATCGGCGCGCAACTGCCCATCCTGCACGTAGACGTCGAGCTGTTCGCCGAACCCGTGCACGGCCAGCGCGGTCAGCTCTGCGGTGTCCGGGTCGATCGCGGTCAGGTAGTGCCCGGGATGCGGCAGGTCGCCGGCGCTGGTCAGCACCAGCCCGCCGCCGGGCCGGGCCCGCGGCAGCAGGGTGGCGGTGAAGCTGCCCTGCGGCACCGGGAAGCCGACGCTGACGTAGCCGCGGTCGGCGTCCCGGTAGGTGGTATAGACGCCGACGTAGATGGGTTCGTCGGTGTCGGCGAACGAGCGGATCCAGCAACGGATCGTGTCGGTTCCCGGCTGGGTGATGGTGTCGATGCGGCTTCGCACGCCCCGTTCGATGTCCCGTTGGTTCATCGGCACGTTGGCCTGGCCCAGCGGCCGGGCCACCACGCTGCGGTACAGCAGGTAGCCGGGGCGGATCCAGATCCGCCACCGCGGGTCGATGTCCAGCCGGAACCGGGTGGTGTGCTCGTAGAACTCCCGGACCAGCGGGTGGACGCTCGCCGGGTTCAGATCCGGGCCGGCCAGTTCGTCCAGCGACGCGACGAGCCGGTGTCGGCGACGTCGGGGTCATAGGCCCCGCCGACCTGGTCGGCCAGGTCGCGGAGGTAACCGGTGCCGACGTAACGCGTGCGGGCGGCTCGCGGCACCACGAACGGCAGCTCGTCGGCGGGAACTCGCTCGGCGAGCAGGCTCACCTGGGCGTCCCGGAACAGCAGCGCCGACGACGTGCGGTAGGCGAGCATCGTGACGGCGGCGGTGACGGCGCCGGGCGGCGTGGTCCTGGTCAGCAGCGAGCCGACCACCGCGCCCAGGGCCGGCCCGAACGCGATCTTCTGCGGCCGGACGCCCAGCAGCCCGGCCAGGGCGCCGACCGCCGTGGCGATCGTCCGCGGCCCCGCGCCGAGCCGTTCGGCCGCCCAGCCGGCCGGTGCGACCAGGGCGGCGCTGACCGCGATCCGCTGGAACAGCGGCGGGATCTGGCCGGGCCTTTGCAGGCGTCGGGCCAGCGCCTCGGACGCCGCCAGGGCGGCGGCTCCGACGGCCGCGCCGGCCAGTGCCCGGCGCCCCCCGCCGCGGGCGGTCAGGGATGCTCCGGCGACCAGGCCGACCCCGGCGGCGAACCCGATCGCGCCGCGACGGTCGGCGGGCGCGGTCGGTCGGGTCATGTCGGCAACCGTAGTCGGCTGGACCTGCCCCCATGCCTGTCCGAATTGTCGATATCGCGGGAACGTCCGCCCTGCCTTCACTCGACCGGGCCGCCGGTGGATCGGTGTCCGAATTGTCGATATCGCGGGACCGTCGGACGGACCGGCACGAGGAGTGGCTGCCTCAGCGGT